>DASSXE010000062.1:0-15459 GCA_035704125.1 Arthrobacter sp. | reverse complement strand
CGTCAACCACAGCGTCACGGCGGAGTGGACCCCCGAATATGAACGCCTGACGGCCGCCGGCGACGACGACCGCGCCCTCGCCGTGCTGGTCCGCGGCCTGGAGACCGGCAGCGCGCTGTCCCGGATGCCGCTGTCCATGCTGACCCTGGCGAACAAGCTGACCGCCGGAACGCCGGTGGGCAAGCAGTTGCGGGAGCTGATGAAGACCGGCGTCCGCGAGATCAAGGCAATCATCGCCGCGGACATGCCCGCCGAACCGTTCCTGGAACTGCCGCTGGAGACCCTGATCATCGTGGGCGAGAAGAGTCCGGCTTACTTCGGTGTGGCCTGCGGGCAGATCCATGACGTGCTCTCCGGCTCCAGCTACACGATCCTGCCGGGCATGGGCCACGACGGCGTGAACAAGGCTCCCGACAAGCTCATCGCCGAACTGAGCGCCTTCTTCGCCGGCTGACCCCGCACCGCCACTCAGTGGCCGGCCGGGCCGGCGGTGCCTTCGGTCTTGCGCATCAGCAGGGACAGCACGATGGCGGCCACGGCGATGACGGCTGCCGTCAGGAATGCGGCGTGCATCCCGGCAACCACCCCGGACGCGGCGGAGACGACCGCGAAAATGGAGACCAGCAGCGCCGTGCCCGCGGCGCCGGCCACCTGCTGCAGGGTGCTCAGGATCGCCGAGCCGTGCGAGTACAGGTGCGGCGGCAACGGGTTCAGCCCGGTGGTAAAGGCCGGCGTGAACAGCAGCGCCAGGCCCAGGCTGAGGCTCACGTGCAGCGTGATGATCCAGCCGACGGCGGTCTGGGCGTCCAGCCCGGCGAACTGCCAGAGCGAGAGCACCATCAGCACCGATCCTGTCACCGTCAGCGGCAGCGGCCCGACCTTGTCGAACAGCCGGCCGATGACCGGCCCCAGCAGGCCCATGGCCAGGCCGCCGGGCAGCAGGACCAGCCCGGTTTCCAGCGACTTCAGCCCGCGGATTTCCTGCAGGTAGAGCGGCAGCAGTATGACCGCTCCGAACAGGGCGATCATCGCCACCACCAGCAGCAGCACGGAGACGGTGAACATCCGGAAGTTGAAGGCGCGCAGGTCCAGCAGCGGCGCCTCGGACTTCTGCAGCTTCAGCTGCCGGAGCACGAAGGCGAGCAGGGCGACGACGCCGACGGCGAGCGCCGCGACCGCCGGGGCGGGCGGACCCGATGTCCCGCCGCCGATCTGGCTTAGTCCGTACACCACGCCGCCGAAGGCCGGAATGGTCAGCACGACGGAGAGCGCGTCCAGCCGGGTCTTCTCGGTCTCCCCGATGTTGCGCAGGAATTTGGCGCCGATGCCGAACGCCAGCAGGGCGATCGGCAGCACGAAGACGAACATGAACCGCCAGGAGAAGTTCTGCAGGATCAGCCCGGACACCGTGGGACCCATCGCCGGTGCCACCGAGATCGCGATACTGACGTTGCCCATGACGGCGCCGCGGCGTGAAACCGGAACCAGGGTGAGGATGGTGGTCATCAGCAGGGGCAGCATGATGGCGGTGCCGCCGGCCTGGATGATCCGGGCCAGCAGCAGCACCACGAAGCCCGGAGCCAGTGCCGCCAGCAGCGTTCCGCCGGAGAAGAGCCCCATCGCCAGCATGAAGACGGCGCGGGTGGAGAGCCGCTGCAGGATGAACCCGGTGGTGGGAATCACCACGGCCATGGTCAGCATGAAGCCGGTCGCCAGCCACTGCACCGTGGGGGCATCCACCCGCAGGTCCACCATCAGGCGCTGCAGCGCCACGTTCATGATGGTCTCGTTCAGGATCACCACGAACGTCGCCACCAGCAAGGTGGCGATCACGGTGACGGACTCGCGGGACAGTTTCTCCGGCGCGTTCTCCGGCGCGGCGGCCGGGGCGGGGTTCGCGGCTGACGGGGCGGGCGCCCGTTCGGCCGACGGCGGCGCGTCGGCGAGCGGGGTCCGGGCGGCGCCGTTCCGGATGTTGGAGGGGGCGTCTGCTGGCATGGCTGTTACCTCAAGAAGTCGGTGTGATGCGCGGCGCACATCGGGGCCGCTAAGAATGCCAACCCCGGGCGCCCGGAGCTAATTCCCAGTATGGCCCGGCATCGCCCGTTGCGGCCGGCTGCTTTCGCGGGGGCTTTGTCCCCTGGTTTCCCTGTGGCCGCGGGCGTTGGCTGGGATCAGGCCGCGGCGTTCCCGGAGCCGCTCACAGCGCCCGCCGCGAGCCACCAGGCGAGGAGACAATCAGCAATGGGTCACATCAGGCTCGACAAGCACATCGATGCGCCGGTCGAGCGCGTCACGGAAATCGCCATGGACCCGCGTCATTGGGCATCGTGGTGGGTCAATCTCAGTGAGCCGAAGAAGGTAGAGGGGGACGGAGGCGCCGGCACCGTAGTCGAGCACAGCTACCTGATGGCAGGGGTCCCCTTCCCCGTCACTACCCGCGTGCTGCAAAACGAACCGACGGCGACCGGCGGCCGGCACGTGCGGCTCGAATTCGGCGGCCCGCTCAAGGGCTGGCAGAGCTGGGACTACGAACCCTCGGGGTCAGGAACAATGGTCTCGGCCGAGATCGAGTACAACGTCCCCGGAGCCGCGGTGGGAAAGTTCGCCGACCGTGTGCTGGTGGAACGGCTGCAGGAGCGGGCGCGGGAACAGACGCTCGAGAACCTCAAACTGCTGGCCGAAGCCGGCGCCCGCTAGGAGTCCAGGGGCACGTTGTCGATCAGCCGCACCGGACCCACCTTCGCGGCGATGAGCACCAGGCCCTCGCCCCGGAACGGTGTCTCGCGGCAGTTTTCCGCCAGCGGCTCGAGGGTGCGGGGGTCGACGGCGTCGAAGTAGTCCAGCTCCACCAGCGGCTGCGATTCCACCAGCGCGCGGGCGGAATCCAGGTCCAGCGGTTCGTGCGCGTTGGCCCGGTCCTCGACCAGCCGCAGCGCGCGGGAGAGCACCAGGGCGGCCTCGCGCTCGGCGTCGGAGAGGAACCGGTTGCGGCTGGAGAGCGCCAGGCCGTCCGGGGACCGCACGATGGGCACCGCGACGATCTCCACCGGGAAGTTCAGGTCCGCCACCATCCGGCGTACCAGGGTCAGCTGCTGAGCGTCCTTTTGCCCGAAGTAGGCGCGGTAGGCGGCCTGGCCAACGCCCGGAAGACCGTAGTGCAGCAGCTTCGCGACCACCGTCAGGGCGCCGTCGAAGTGCCCCGGCCGGGACGCGCCTTCCCACTTGTCCGCCAGCTCACCGGAGGTGATCCGCACCATCGGCTCGCCGCCCGGGTAAACCTCCTCCACGGAGGGAGCGAACGCGAGGTCGACGCCCTGGGCCTCGAGCAGGGCCAGGTCCGCCTCGAGCGTCCGCGGGTAACGTTCCAGGTCCACTGCCTCACCGAACTGCAGCGGGTTGACGAAGATCGTGGCCACCACGACGTCGTTCTGTTCGACGGCGGTGCGTGCCAGCCGGGCATGGCCCTCGTGCAGGGCGCCCATGGTGGGCACCAGTCCCTGTGAGGTACCGCGCTTCTCGATGAGCAGGCGTGCACTCTCGGCGCGCAGCTGCGCGGCGGTGGTCACCAGCTTGATGGGCATGTCAGGGTCCTTCCTCAGGAATCGGTGCCGTCGGGGCCGGTGCCCTCGAGCGCGCGCCGGATGCCGTCGACTTGTTCCGGCCGCAGCAGCCCCCGGCTGCCCGCGCGGCGGGCCGTCGCCCGCGCCATGGCCAGGTAAGCCTCCAGAATATCGCCGCCGGTGCCGCCGTCGAGTTCGCGCAGCGCCGCCGCGTGTGCCGCCACGGTGCCCGTGTCCCCGCGCGCCACCGGGCCGGTCAGCGCCGCTTCGCCCGAGGCCAGGGCGTTTTCCAGGCTGGCGCGCAGGAGCGGGCCCAGCATCCGCCCGGGTTCGTCGACGCCCACCTCGCGCAGCAGTTCGGCGGCTTGGGCCACCAGGGTGACCAGATGGTTCGAGCCGTGCGCCAGGGCCGCGTGGTAGAGCGGCCGGTCCCCCTCTGCGATGGCGACAGGCTCGGCGCCCATTTCCACCACCAGGGCTTGGGCGATCGGGAGCATGGCCGGGTCCGCTGTCACGCCGAAACTGCAGTCCAGCAGCCGGGTGAGGTCCAGGGTCATCCCGGTGAAAGTCATCGCCGGGTGCAGGGCCAGCGGCACGGCCCCTGCGGCACGGACCGGGTGCAGGATGCCGACGCCGAAGCGCCCGGAGGTGTGGGCCACCAGCTGCCCGGGCTGCCAGGCGCCGAGCTTCGCCAGACCCTGCACCAACGGGCCCAGGGCGTCATCCGGAACGGCCAGCAGCACCAGTTCAGCCCGCTCCACGATGTCCTGGATCTCAAGGACGGGAACGCCGGGCAACAGGGTATCCGCCCGCTCGCGGCTGGCATCCGAGACGGCAGAGACCCCCACGACGGCGTGTTCGGCGGCGCGCAGGGCGGCGCCGAGGACGGCACCCACCTTGCCGGCTCCAATGATTCCGACGCCGAGGCGTCCTGGCTTAGCCATGCTGCGGCCCTTCCTGTGGTGATTCAACGGGCGGTTGAAAAGAGGATTCAACGGGGATTTCGAGGGACGGTTCAGCCGGGGGGTCCGCGGGGGTCCCCGTCGGGTTGTCCGGCCCGTCGCCTGAATCCCGCCGCCGCGCGCTGCGGGCCCGGGCCGACTGGGCGTCCAGCAAGTCCCGGCCCTGGTCCAGGCCGGCCCGGACCACCCGGGGTGCCACCGGTCCGGACGTGGTGTGCAAAACCAGGTCCACGACGCCAAAGAGCCTGGCCAACGGGCCCTGGTGCAGGGCCATCGACTGGGTGCGCTGGTGCGGCACCACCACCAGGTGCCGCCACCAGCGTCCGGACCGGATCAGCAGCGCCGTGCCGGTAGCGGTGAAGCCGTTGCGCCGCCAGCCGAGCGGGGCAAGCAGCCGGGCCCGGCGGGGCGTGGTGACGAACCCGTCAGGCTCGGGCGCGAGACCGCGCAACCCGGCGGTGAAAACCCGGCCGGGTTCCGGGGTACCGGGATCCGGCAGCACCAGGGCGAGCAGGGCGAAAACGTCGGCGAGGGTCCCGACCGGCAGCAGGGTGGTGCGGGCGGACCGCTCGCCGTCTTTGCCGGGCGTCCCGTAGCCGGCGACGTTGACCTGGATCCGGTACCAGCCCAGGGGCCGCCAGAGCGGCGGCTGGCTGATCCGCAGGGCCTGGATCCGTCCGGGCGGCAGCGTCTGGGCCAGGGTGTCGAGCAGGCCGTAGCGGAGCCGGATCCCGCCCGGGGAGACGGCGGCGGTGAAGTTGTATCCCTTGCTGAAGGAGTTCCAGTAGGCGGCCAGCATGCCCAGGCCGGCGGGGACCAGGTAGAGGTAGAAGGCCCGGCTCTCGGTGGCAGCGGACAGCCATACCGAGGCCGCTGCGCCCAGGAGGAGGACCACGGTCTGTTCGCTGAGCAGCAGCGACCCCGCGAGGCGCTGCGGAGGCACGGCCAGCACGGGGCGTTCCGGCGCCTCAGCGTTCGCCGTGGCCGGAGCGGATCCGGTGCCTCGTGCGGCGTCCCCGGGCGGGCGGTGTTCTCCGGCGTCAGCCTTCACTCCCGCGGCCAGGATCGCGCCGCGCAGCCGCCGGGCCTCCGCGACGCGCAGGTAGGCCAGGTGCACCGCGGACTGGCCGGCGTCGGCGACTTCGAAGCGGAGCTCGGCGAGGCCGAGCACGCGGGCCAGCAGCGGCTGCACGACGTCGATCGCCTGCACCCGGTCCAGCCGGGCCTGCCGCTGCTGCTTGACCAGGATGCCGGTGCTGACGCGGACGTAGCCGTCGGCCACCTGATACCGGGTGAAGTACCAACTCAGCACAAACCCGGCCACGGCCAGCAGCAGGACGGCGCCGCCGCCCAGCAGCAGCCAGGGTGCCCGGCCGGCGAACCGTTCGTCGAAGGCCGGACCGCCGCGCAGCAGCCGCTCGAAGGTGTCGCGTCCGAAGAAGAAGAACAGTGCGGCCAGCGCCAGCCAGCCGCGCACGAACGGCGAGGCAGGGTGGACGCGCTGCCAGCCGTCGGCGGTTCCGTTCACAGCCCGGCCAGCCGGGCCTCGCCGCGGGCGGAGAGCTGCTCGCGGAGCCGGGCGCCTTCGCCGGCGGGAAGCCCGGGGATCACCGCGCTGGTTCCGGTGGAGGCGGTGTGCAGTTTCAGCGTGCACAGTCCCAGCGCGCGCTCCACCGGGCCCGCGGCGACGTCCACGTACTGCATCCGGCCGTACGGCACCACCAGGGTGCGCTGGAACAGGATGCCGCGGCGGATCAGCAGGTCATCCTCGCGTTCGGCGTAGCCAATGGCCCGCACCTGGCGCGGAAGGAGCGCCAGCCGCCAGAGGGCCAGCAGGAGGACCGCCGACGGCAGTGCGGCGGCGAACCACAGCGGCGGCCAGGTCCAGGCCCGGGCGAGAACCAGGACCAGCGGCAGCGACAGGACCGCCGTCGCCGCAATGGTTCCCGCCGCCCAGCCAATGAGCCGGACCGTCAGGTACCGCGGCGATACCCGTAACCAGGAGATACCCGGCGGATCAATCGCCTCGGTAGGCATATTCGCCTTCCGCTTCCGGTTTCCCGCGCTTTCCGGGAACCCCCGGAGGCTTGCCGGCGTCGCCGTCCTCGGGCGGGATGCGGCAGAACCGTTCCACCACCAGCCCCACCACGATCATCACCAGGCCGCCGCCGGCCATCGCCAGCGTCTGCCAGGTGATCGCCTGCCCGCTGCGGACGTTCCAGAGCCGCAGCTGGTCCAGGAAGATGCCGGCGTGCCAGCCCAGCAGCATGGCCCCCGTGTAGGCGCAGGCCTGGGCGAGGACCAGGGTCCAGGCGGCCAGGATGGGGTTCAGCAGCTGCTTCTTGTTGCCGTTGCGCCAGCGGAGCACGCGGATGCCGAGCACCAGGGTGAGAGCCACGATCACGCCCATCGTGATCAGGCCGGTCAGCGGCAACACGGGCGTGGCCAGGCTGTAGCGCGCCGCCATCAGCGTGGCGGCCCAGCCTGCGACGGCCAGTCCGATGCCGATCAGCAGCAGAACGACGGGGTTGGTCAGCTTCACGAAGCCTCCACCGCGCCGGCCCCGGACGTGCCGTTGAGTTCCTCGAAGCCGTCAAACGGTGCGAGGTCCCGGAAGTCGGCGGCCCGGGCCGCGAGGTCGCTGACCCGTTCGCCGTTGAGCTCGGCCGCCGGGTCGATCAGGGACCACGGGTAGAGCACGAACGCCCGTTCCGCGGCGCGCGGGTGCGGCAGGGTGAGGTCCGGGTCCGAGCTGGCGAGCTCGCCGTAGGTGATGATGTCCACGTCCAGGGTGCGCGGGCCCCAGTGGATATCGCGGACCCGGTGGTGCTTCTGTTCCACGGCGTGGCAAAGCTCCAGCAACTGGTGCGGAGACAGCGAGGTCTCCACGGCGATCACCATGTTCAGGAAGTCCGGCTGGTTCGGCGGCCCGCCGACGGCCTTGGTCTGGACGATCGGTGAGATGGCCAGCAGGCGCACCTCGGGCGGGTCGACGACATCGGCGACGGCGGCCGAGAGGGTGTCATTGCGGGCGCCGAGGTTGCTCCCCAGCGCGATCACGGCCCGGGTGTACTGGGCGGGGGCGGCGCTCATGGCCGTTCCCGGTGTACGCTGACCGCCACGTCGCCGAAGTCGACCTGGATCGGGGCTTTCGGCTTGTGCACGGTGATGTCCACCGCGGCCACCGGGAAGCGCGCCAGCACGTCGTCGGCGATCCGCACCGCGAGGGCCTCGATCAGGTTCAGCGGGGTACCGGTGATCCAGCCGCGGATGCACTCGGCCACCTCACCGTAGTGCGCGGTGTCCAGCACGTCGTCGCTGGCCGCGGCGGCGGTGAAGTCAAGGTGCAGCACGGCGTCGACGACGAACGGCTGGCCGTCCCGCCGCTCGAAGTCGAACACCCCGTGGTGCCCGACGGCGGTGACACCGCTCAGCGTTATCCGGTCCATGGTGCAGCCGCTTCAGCTGTTGCCGGGTGCGGACGGCGGCGCGGCGGCGCGGGTTGCCGGGGTAATCCGGGCGGCGACCTTGACGGCGTCGAGGTTGGGCCCGACGTCGTGGACGCGGACCGCCCAGGCGCCGCGGAAGGCGCTGACCGCGGTGATCGCGGCCGTGGCGGCATCGCGCTCGGCCGGCGGCGCGGCCTTGCCGGCGACGGTGAGGAGGCTGCCGAGGAACCGTTTCCGGGACGCGGCCACCAGCACCTTGTGGCCCATGTCCTGCAGCACGTCCAGGTGCTGGAGGAGCTCCCAGTTCTGCGCCTCGTTCTTGGCGAAGCCCAGGCCCGGGTCCAGGATGATCTGCTCCGGAGCGGCGCCGGCGGCGCACAGTTTGTCCCGGACGCCGGCCAGTTCGGCGGCGACGTCCGCTGCCACGTCCTGGTAGTCGGTCAGGGAGTCCATGCTGCGGGCGTCGCCGCGGCGGTGGGTGAGAACGTAGGGCACCCGGCTGCGGGCCACCAGCTCCAGCATCTCCGGCTCGATGGTCAGGCCGGAGACGTCGTTGATGATGGCGGCCCCGGCGGCCAGGGCGGCCCCGGCGGTGGACGCGTGCGTGGTGTCGATGCTGACCAGGGCGCCGGCCTTGACCAGCGCATCGATGACCGGCAGGACCCGGCGCTGTTCCTCTTCCGGCGTGACCTCGTCGGCGCCGGGACGGGTGGATTCCCCGCCGACGTCGATGATGTCCGCACCCGCGTAGTACATCCGCAGCCCGGCGGAGATGGCGGTGTCGGCCGTCGCGTGCTTGCCGCCGTCGCTGAACGAGTCGGGGGTGACGTTCAGGATCCCCATCACGAGCGTCCGGTTCGTGGGCAGATCCTTGAAGCTGGCGGCCGGCCTCGGCTTGCGCAGCACGGGCAGCGGCGAGGTGGCAGGCCCGGTTCCGGGGGCTGCGGCGAGGGAATCCATAGTCTGTCTTTCTTACCTTCCGAGGATGAGGCTCATGGCTTCGGCGCGGGTGGCCGGGTCATGGAGTTGCCCGCGGACCGCGCTGGTGACGGTCTTCGCGCCGGGTTTGCGGATCCCGCGCATGGACATGCACAGGTGTTCGCATTCGACCACGACGATCGCGCCGCGCGGCTTGAGGTGGGTAGTGAGGGCTTCGACGATCTGCGTGGTCAGCCGCTCCTGGACCTGCGGCCTCCGGGCGAACATGTCCACCAGCCTCGCGAGTTTACTCAGCCCGGTGACTTTCCCGTCATGGGACGGGATGTAGCCGACGTGCGCGACGCCGTGGAAAGGGACCAGGTGGTGCTCGCAGGTCGAGTAGAAGGGGATGTCCTTGACCAGGACCAGTTCCTCATGGTCCAGGTCGAAGGTGGTGGCGAGGATCTCCGCCGGGTCGTGGTGCAGCCCGGCGAACATTTCGGCGTAGGCCTTGGCCACCCGCTTGGGGGTGTCCAGCAGGCCGCCGCGGTCCGGATCCTCGCCGATGGCGATCAGGATTTCCCGCACCGCCGCCTCGATCCGGGGCCGGTCCACCGTGGCGGTGGACCGGCCGGGCCCGGCCGCGCCGGTCCCGGGAAGATCGGTTGAGAGGGGGCCGGCGGTGGCGGAAACGTCGTCGTCGTCGAAGGAGGAAGTCACAGCAGAAGCCTAGCCGGGATGGCCGTCAGGCCCCAGATCCGTGGTGCCGCCCTGGAACGGCTCCTGGCCGGGGACGCCCTGGGCGTGCGGCGGCCGGGTGTCCAGGGGCTCCTCGAGCCGGGCTTCCTTGGCTTCCTCCTGCGCCTCACGCTCGGCCTTTTCCCGGCGGGACTCCACCGGCCCGACATCCTGGATCGGACGGCTTTCCTTGGAGAGCCAGATCTCGCGGAAGTCGCGCTTGCGGATATCCGTGAAGACCTGGGCGATCTCACTTTGGTTGAGGGTTTCCCGTTCCAGCAGCTCGAGGGCCAGCTGGTCCAGGACGTCGCGGTTGGCGGTCAGGATCTCGTACGCCTCGTCGTGGGCGTTCTCGATCAGGCGGCGCACTTCCTCGTCGACGACGTAGGCGATCTGGTCCGAGTAGTTCCGCTCGTGGCCGGCGTCGCGGCCCAGGAACGGCTCGCCGCCGCCCTGGCCGAGACGGACCGCGCCCACACGCTCACTCATGCCGAACTCGGTGACCATCTTGCGGGCAATGCCGGTGGCCTTTTCGATGTCGTTGGAGGCGCCGGTCGACGGATCGTGGAAGACGAGTTCCTCGGCGACCCGGCCGCCCATGGCGTAGGCCATCTGGTCCAGCAGTTCGTTGCGGGTCACGGAGTACTTGTCGTTTTCCGGCACCACCATGGTGTAGCCCAGGGCACGGCCGCGGGGAAGGATGGTGATCTTGGTGACCGGTGCGGAGTTCCGCAGCGCCGCCGCCACCAGGGCGTGGCCGCCCTCGTGGTAGGCGGTGACCTTGCGCTCGTGTTCCTTCATGACCCGGCTGCGCTTCTGCGGGCCGGCCATGACGCGGTCGATCGCTTCGTCCAGGGCCCGGTCGTCGATCAGGTTGGCGTTGGAGCGGGCGGTCAGCAGCGCGGCCTCGTTGAGCACGTTGGCCAGATCCGCGCCGGTGTAACCGGGGGTCTTCTTCGCGACGGCCTTCAGGTCGACGCCGGGAGCCATCGGCTTGCCCTTGGCGTGGACCTTGAGGATCTGGTCGCGGCCGATCAGGTCCGGGGCCTCGACGGAGATCTGCCGGTCGAAGCGGCCGGGACGCAGCAGTGCCGGGTCCAGGACGTCGGGACGGTTGGTTGCCGCGATCAGGATGACGTTGGTTTTGACGTCGAAGCCGTCCATTTCAACCAGGAGCTGGTTGAGGGTCTGCTCGCGCTCGTCGTTGCCGCCGCCGATCCCGGCGCCGCGGTGCCGGCCGACGGCGTCGATCTCGTCCACGAAGATGATGGCCGGCGAATTCTGCTTGGCCTGTTCGAAGAGGTCGCGGACGCGGGACGCACCGACGCCGACGAACATTTCCACGAAGTCGGAACCGGAGATGGAGAAGAAGGGGACGCCGGCCTCACCGGCGACGGCGCGGGCCAGCAGCGTCTTGCCGGTGCCGGGAGGGCCGTAGAGCAGCACGCCCTTCGGGATCTTGGCGCCGACGGCCTGGAACTTGGCCGGTTCCTGGAGGAATTCCTTGATTTCCTGGAGCTCTTCGACGGCCTCATCGGCGCCGGCGACGTCGCTGAAGGTCACCTGGGGCATGTCCTTGTTGACCATCTTGGCCTTGGACTTGCCGAACTGCATGACCTTGGAGCCGCCGCCCTGCATCCGGGAGAGCAGGAACCAGAAGAGCACGCCCAGCAGCAGGACCGGCACCAACAGGGAGAACAGCCCGGAGAACCAGTTGCTCTCGACCGGCTGGTCGGTGAAGCCGCTCGGCGGCTTCGAATCGGTCACGGCCTTGACGACGTCGGCCGCGCGGGCGTTGACGAAGTAGAACTGGACGTTCTTGCCCTTGTCCTGGCCGTCGATCTGCAGGTTGTCCTTCAGGACCAGGTCCACGCGGTTTTCGGCGTCGAAAATCTTGGCCTGTTCGACCTTGCCGCCGGCCGTCAGGAGCGCCAGGCCCTTGTCCGTGTCGATGCGGCTCGACCCGCCCGGGGCGAGGGTGGCAAAGGCCAGCAGGAGCATGCCGATCACGACGACAATCCAGATGCCGGGGCCCTTGAAGAAACTCTTAGCTTTCATCTGATCGGGGGCTGGCCCCGTCCCTCCTGGTAGTGCTGCACGGCGACCATTTTGCGCGCGTGGGGTGCTGCGTCAGTCTAGCTATACACCGTCGCTGTAACTCACGCACGGTCGGGGACAAAAGTTCCCTGTGGGCGTAGCGGAGGGCGGCTTCAGGGCCGGTGGATGCTCGACGCTTTACTCGTAGACGTGCGGGGCGAGGGTGCCCACGAAGTCCAGGTTGCGGTACTTCTCGGCGTAGTCCAGGCCGTACCCGACGACGAATTCGTTGGGGATGTCGTAGCCGACGTACTTAACGTCGATCTGGACCTTGGCGGCGGTGGGCTTGCGGAACGCGGTGCAGATTTCCACCGACGCGGTGCCGCGGGATTCCAGGTTGGTCTTCAGCCAGGAGAGCGTCAGGCCGGAATCGATGATGTCTTCGACGATCAGGACGTCCTTGCCCATGAGGTCGGTGTCGAGGTCCTTGAGTATCCGGACGACGCCGGAGGACTGGGTCCCGGAGCCGTAGGAGGAGACCGCCATCCAGTCCATCGATACGTGGCTGTGCAGCGCGCGGGCGAGGTCGGCCATGACCATCACGGCGCCCTTCAGCACACCGACGATCAGCAGATCGCGGCCGTCGTAGTCCCTGTCGATCTCGGCTGCGAGTTCGGTGATGCGGGACTGGATCTGTTCTTTGGAATAGAGAACGTGCTTAAGGTCCGCCTGGACGTCGTTTGAATCCACCAATGGCTCCTGTATAGATGCGGGTGCGACTAATCTTGGGGCCGTTTTTGAGGCCGGAATACAAGCTTCCCACAGCGGGCGGCCTCGCGGGGAACGCCGGCCGGGCCGGACCGCTCCGCCGCGAGCAGCTGGGCGAGTGAGAGCCGGTAGACGCTGACACCGCCCGGCAGCTCCACGGGTCCGGCGGACCCATGCCGGCGCAGCAGCGCTTCGGCGGCGAGCAGGCGCTGGTAGCTGGGCTGTTGACCGCCGACGGCGGCGGCGGCCTTGGCGATCACGCGGAGCCGGATGGCGGCCGGCAGCTCGCGCAGGGCGTCCTCGGGCAGGCTGAGGTCCCCGCCGTCGCTGCCCCGCAGGCGGGCGTACGTGTCATCGGCCACATCGTCGAGGTAGTCGGCGTCAGCCTGCAGGATCGACGCGGTGCGGGCGAGGGATTCCGCCACACCGGGGCCCAGCTTCTCCTCCAGCATCGGGAGTACCTCCACCCGGGTCCGGGAACGGGCGAAGGACGGGTCAACGTTGCTCGGGTCGTGCCACGGGTCGAGGCCCTCGACGTCGCAGATCTCCAGGGTTTCGGCGCGGCGCAGGCCCAGGAAAGGCCGCAGCAGCCGGCCGCGGGCGGGACGCATTCCGGCCAGGGACCGGGTTCCGGAGCCGCGGGCCAGGCCCAGCAGCACCTGCTCGGCCTGGTCATCGAGGGTGTGGCCCAGCAGCACCGCTCCGGCGCCGGCGTCGTCCGCCGCGGCGTCGAGGGCCGCGTGCCGCGCATCCCGGGCGGCAGCCTCAGGGCCCATCCCGGTCGCCGCGACGTCCACCGTCCGGATCTCCACCGGCGCCAGTCCCAGTTCCCGCAGTGCCGCCGCGGCGGCGGCGGCCACGTCAGCCGAGCCCGGCTGCAGCTGGTGGTCCACGACGACGGCGCCCACGCTGATGGGGTGGCCGTCAACGTGGCCGCGGCGGCCGAAGTAGGCGGCGGCAGCGGCGAGCGCCAATGAATCGGGGCCGCCGCTGCAGGCGACCAGCACGCGCTCCGGGTACCCGGCGTCGGCGAGGGCCTCCTGCAGCAGCTTCCGCGCCTTGCCAACGACGGGCGAAAGCCGGCCGGGGCGCCGTCGTCCGCTGGGGGCTGCGGGGTTCGTTTGTTGATCAGGGTGGGTGGCCGGCATGCGGGTTAGAGGCCCATCCGCTCGACCCAGAGCTTGGAGTCGTGGATCTCAGGTTCGGTGGGGAGGTGGTCCTCGGACTCCCAGACCCGGTTGAAGCCCTCCATGCCGACGGCGTCCACCACCTCCCGGACGAACTTCGACCCGTCGCTGTATTGCCGCATCTTGGCGTCCAGTCCGAGCAGGCTGCGGATGAACTTCTCCACGGCGCCGCGGTCCTTGCCACGGGCGTTGAAGCGCTGCCGGATGGTTTTGACCGAGGGCACGATGCTGGCGTCCACAGCGTCCATGACCACGTTGGCGTGGCCCTCCAGCAGGCTCATGACCGCGGTGAGGTGGGAGATCGCCGCGCGTTCCTCCGGGTCCTGAAGCAGGTCCAGGATGGCGCCGCGGCCGGGAGCGGCCCCGGGCGCGGAGCGGTCCTTGAGCGATTTCGCGGCCGCGGCGGCGCGTTCCATGATCGAGTCGACGTTGCCCAGGAGGTGGCCGCTGAGGCCTTCGATCTGGTCCAGCATGTGGTGCCGCAACCAGGGTGCGGCGGCAAACTGCACGCGGTGGGTCTGTTCGTGCAGGCAGACCCAGAGCCGGAAATCCTCCGGTGCGACGTTCAGTTCCCGCTCCACCGAGATGATGTTGGGTGCCACCAGCAGCAGCCGCCCGGCGGCCGGGGCGGTGGACCCGGGGGCAAGCGCGGAGAAGGGGTCGTACTGGCCGAGGACTTTGCTGGAGAGGAAGGCCAGGATCGCGCCGAGCTGGCTGCCGGTAATGGCGCCGCTGACACTGGCAGCTCCCGGGTTCACGGTGCCCCGCCTGCCCTCCAGCATCTTTTCAATGGCCGGCTGCAGCATTACGGCGAAGCTCTGCGTGTTGGCCTTGGCCCAGGAGGCCCGGTCCACCACCAGCACGGACGAGTCGCGGAGGTCCCTGGCCGCTTCGAGGCCGGTGATGTCGTGCACGTGCGGCACGGAGATGTCAGCCATCAGCCGGAGATTTTCGACGGCGGCCCCGATCTCCGACGAGCCCAGCGTGGGTCCGGCCGGGGTGAGCCGCGCGGCCGTAGACGCCGCGAGCTCCCAGTTGATCAGGGCCTGGGCCTGGCTTGATGTCTCTGCTGACGTGGCGCGCGAAGAGGACTCCATAGCCCCCATCAGATCACAGCGGGCCCGGGGTGCGCCTTAAATTCGTCGGGCGGCGAACGGGCAGCCGGCGCCGGCCGGTTAGACGGTTCCCTGCAGGATCGACGTTTCGAACCATCGTGTCCGCAGGGAACCGTCGAAGCGGCGCACTCGTAGCGGTCTTAGCGGCAGCCGCAGGCGGCGAGGGTGGAGGCGGTCCGGTCGAGCGCCTCCTTGTTGCCGGCCGCGCCGGGGGTGAGTCCGTTGCCGATGAAGGAGAACACCAGGAGCCGGCCGTCCGCGTCCACCACGTAGCCGCTCAGCGCGATCACTGTATTAAGTGTGCCGGTTTTGGCCCGGACCAGGCCCGCCCCCGCTGCGGTGCTGGAATCCGTGTAGCGGCTGCCCAGGGTCCCGGTCAGCCCGGCCACGGGGAACCCGGCCAGGGCGGACCGGAGCCGGGTGTCCGAGCCGTTGGTCATGGCCCGGACCAGCGCCGTGAGCTGCCGAGCCGAAACCCGGTTTTCCAGGGTCAGCCCGGCCAGGTCCGCGGCATGGAGCGTGTCCGTGGGGATGTTCAGTTCCTGCAGCTGGGTGAGTACGGCGGCGACTGCCCCTTCGCTGCTGGCCGGCTGACCGGTCGCGACGGCCACCATGCGGCCCATCACCTCGGCCAGATAGTTGTCCGAGGTGCGCAGCAGCAGGTCCACCTGCTCGCTCACGGTCGCGGAGTCGACGGCGGCCAGCACCTTCCCGGCCCCGTC
>DASSXE010000529.1:0-3085 GCA_035704125.1 Arthrobacter sp. | reverse complement strand
CGAGCCGCTGCACCTCGGCGAGCAGGCCGCGGTCCACCATCGAGTGCACCCGCGCGGCGAGGCGCGCACGCAGCTGCTCGCGGTCCACGTCCAGGCCGATCTGGACCGCCGGCTGGACGTAGGTGCGTTCGGGCATGAAGGCACTGAAGGGACGCCCGGTCAGTTCGAAGACTTCCAGGGCCCGGATGACGCGGCGGGCATCGCCCAGGCGTCCGGCGGAGACCGGGTCCACCTGCGCGAGCCGGGCGCGCAGCGGGGCCAGGCCGTCGGCGCGCTCCTCGGCCTCAAGCCGGTTCCGGATGGCCGGGTCGGTTCCCGGGAATTCGAGGACGTCCAGGGCGGCGCGGACGTAGAGGCCGGATCCGCCGGCGAGGATGGCTCGTTTGCCCCGGGCATGGATGTCGGCGATGGCGGCGCGGGCCCGCAGCTGGAAATCAGACACGCTGGCTTCCTCGGTCACGTCCAGGATGTCGAGCAGGTGGTGCGGGACTCCCCGGCGCTCGGCCTCGGTGATCTTGGCGGTGCCGATGTCCATGCCCCGGTAGAACTGCATCGCGTCGGCGTTGATGACTTCGCCGTCCAGGGCCAGGGCCAGGGCGACGGCGAGGTCCGACTTCCCGGACCCGGTGGGTCCGACGACGGCGATCACCGGCGGTGCCGCGGCGGCGGTCCCGGGCGTGGGAGATTCGGCCACGGGGCTAGCGGGAACGGACGGGCAGGCCGGGCATCCCGAGGGAAACGCCGCCACCGGCCGCGGCTCCTGGTGCCGGCGCGCCGCAGGAGTCGGCCTGGGACCGGTCCCAAGCGTCGCCGGCCCGCGAGCGGCGGAGCTGGAACTCGGCGGCCGACGCCGGGTCGGCCACGAGGTGGAACGCCGCGGCTTCGGTGATGGTCACGGTGACCAGGTCACCGGGACGGGGTGCCTCGGCTCCTGCCGGGACGGAGAAGTGCACCAGGCGTTGGTCCTGGGCGCGGCCGGAAAGCCGGTGCGTCTCCCCCGCCTTGCGTCCCGGCTGGGCCGTGACCATGACCTCGACGCGGCGACCCAGCTGGCGGGCGTTTTCCTCGGCCGCGATCCGGTCCTGGAGGGCGGTGAGCCGTTCGAAGCGTTCCTGCACCACGGCCTTGGGCAGCTGGTCCGGGAGCTCGGCGGCCGGGGTGCCGGGCCGCTTGGAGTACTGGAAAGTGAAAGCGGTGGCGAAACGGGACTTCTCCACCACGTCGAGGGTGGCCTGGAAGTCCTCTTCAGTTTCGCCCGGGAACCCGACGATGATGTCCGTGGAGATGGCGGCGTGCGGGATCTTTTCGCGGACCTTGTCCAGGATGCCGAGGAACTTCGTGGAACGGTAGGAGCGCTTCATGTCCTTGAGGACCTTGTCCGACCCGGACTGTAGCGGCATGTGCAGCTGCGGCATGACGTTGGGGGTTTCGGCCATGGCGTCGATGACGTCGTCGGTGAAGGCCGCGGGGTGCGGGCTGGTGAACCGGACGCGTTCCAGGCCGGGGATCTGGCCGCAGGCACGCAGCAGTTTGGAGAAGGCCTGCCGGTCGCCGAATTCGACGCCGTAGGAGTTCACGTTCTGGCCCAGCAGGGTGACCTCGATGGCGCCGTCGTCGACGAGGGCCTGGATCTCCGCAAGGATGTCGCCGGGCCGGCGGTCCTTTTCCTTGCCGCGCAGGGCCGGAACGATACAGAACGTGCAGGTGTTGTTGCAGCCGACCGAGATTGAGACCCAGCCCGAGTACACGGAGTCGCGCTTGGTGGGAAGCGTCGACGGGAACACATCGAGGGATTCCAGGATCTCCAGCTGCGCCTCTTCGTTGTGGCGTGCCCGGTCGAGCAGTGCCGGCAACGCCCCGACGTTGTGGGTACCGAAGACGGCGTCGACCCAGGGCGCCTTCTTCAGGATGGTCTCGCGGTCCTTCTGCGCCAGGCAGCCGCCGACGGCGATCTGCATCCCGGGGTTGGCGGCCTTGACCGGCGCCAGGATGCCGAGGTTGCCGTAGAGCTTATTGTCGGCGTTCTCGCGCACGGCGCAGGTGTTGAAGACGACGACGTCGGCGAGTTCGCCCTCGGACGGGACGTACCCGGCGGCCTCCAGCATGCCCGCCATCCGTTCGGAGTCGTGCACGTTCATCTGGCAGCCGAAGGTGCGCACCTGGTAGGTGCGGGCCGGGGCGGCGCTCCGCGGGCCGGCCGCCTCCGCCGCGGTGGCACCGGGAGACGTCGTCGAAGGGCTGTCGGCTGGGGAGGGGAACGTCAAACTCACCTCATAAGGGTACCGGCTCGGCCCGTCCGTTTCCCTACGTCGTGCATCGGCCCGCTCACGCTCGGGCCGGCGGTGCCAGGGTCAGGATTTCGGCTTCGCCGTCGGTGATCGCGATCGTGTGCTCGCTGTGCGCCGTCCGGCAGCCCGTGGCGCTGCGGAGCGTCCACCCGTCGGCGTCCGTGACGAGGCTGGCGGTGTCCGCCATGACCCAGGGCTCCAGGGCGAGCAGCAGTCCGGGGCGCAGGGTGTAGCCCCGGCCCGCCCGCCCGGTATTCGGTACGTGCGGGTCCTGGTGCATGGTCGATCCTATTCCGTGGCCGCCGAATTCAGTGTTGACCGGATACCCGGCCTCGCTGAGCACCGCGCCGATCGCGGCGGAGATATCGCCGATCCGGGCCCCCGGGACCGCCGCGGCGATGCCGGCGTCGAGGGCGCGCTCCGTCGCCTCGATCATCGCGGTACTCCCGGCCGGCGCCGAGCTGCCCACGATGAAGCTGATCGCGGAATCTGCCGCCACTCCCGCCTTGGAGACGGCGAGGTCGAGGGTGAGCAGGTCCCCGTCGGCAAGGTTGTAGTCGTGCGGGAGGCCGTGGAGGACGGCGTCGTTGACGGCCGTGCAGATGTAGTGGCCGAACGGGCCGCGGCCGAAGGAGGGGGCGTAGTCCACGTAGCAGGACTGCGCGCCGGCCTCGGCGATCATCTCCCGGGTCCACCGGTCCACGTCCAGGAGGTTTGTCCCGACCGAGGTGCGGTTCTTCACAGTCTGCAGGATGCGTGCCACCAGGGCGCCGGTCTCCCGGGCGCGGGCAAGTTCG
>DASSXE010000471.1:0-3126 GCA_035704125.1 Arthrobacter sp. | reverse complement strand
AGCTCCGGACCGCGGGGCCGGCGTCCCGGGCGGATATCACAGGAGGCAACCTTCGATTCCTGGATCTGGACGTTGGGGTCCAGGGTCACGCCCAGCAGGTCGTTCGCCGCGTCGCCGCTGACGACGGCGCTGCTCCCGACGCCCCAGTGGTAGGGCAGCCCGATCTGGTGCACGGTGTGGCCGCCGACCTTCAGCGGTGTCATCCGTTCCGTGACCAGCACCTTTGCCTCGATGGCGGAGCGGGCCGAAATGATGGTCGCCCACCCGTAGGGCTCCAGTCCGCGCTCGGCGGCCAGTTCGGGCGAGACCTCGCAGAACATCTCCGGCTGCAGTTCCGAGAGGTACGGCAGCCAACGGCTCATGCCGCCCGCCGTATGGTGCTCGGTGAGCCGGTACGTGGTGAAAACGAACGGGTAGACGTCCGCTCCGGGGGTGCCGGCGCTGGGCGCGCTGAGGTTGTCCTTCCGTGGGTACTTCAGGCGTGCCGGACTCTGCTGCTGCGGATAAAGCCCGTTGGCGACGGGTGATTCCTGGGCCTCATAGTGCGTCGGGAGCGGGCCGTCCACAAGTCCCTTTGGCGCGAACAGCCAGCCCTTGCCGTCCGACTGCATGATGAACGGGTCGTCTCCGCTGAGCGCGGCCGGACCACCGAGCGAGGGGTCAGGCTTCGTGCCCGGCGCGAGGTTGAGCGGGAAGTCGGGCACGTCGTCGCCGACCCACTTCCCCTGTTCCTCGTCCCACCAGATGTACTTCTTCCGCTCGCTCCACGGCTTGCCGGCCGGGTCGGCCGACGCGCGGTTGTAGAGGATCCGGCGGTTAGCGGGCCATGCCCAGCCCCATTCCGGGGCCGCCGGTCCCTGCTCCTGGCCCGGTTTCCGGTTCGCGGCGTGGTTGATTCCGTCGGCGTAGACGCCGGTGTAGATCCAGCAGCCCGCGGTCGTGGACCCGTCGGCGCGCAGCTCGGTGTACGCGGAGAGGGGTTTGCCGGCATCCGGGCCCTCCAGATGGCGGCCGTTGATCTCGGCAAGCACCGCCTCGGGATCCGGATCGCCGTGTTCGTCGGTGGGATAGTCCCATGTCAGGTCCAGCAGCGGACGGTCGCGCTCGTCCTCGGAACCGGCCAGCTTCTCGCGGATCCGTTGGCCCAGTTCGAAGAAGAACTGCAGCTCGCTTTGGCAGTCCCCGGGCGGTGCCACCGCCTGGTGCCGCCACTGCAGCAGCCGCTGGGTCTGCGTGAACGACCCGGCCTTCTCCACGTGGGTTGCTGCCGGCAGGAAGAACACCTCGGTCTCAATGTCCTCCGTGCGCAGTTCCCCGGATTCGATCTCCGGGCCGTCCTTCCACCAGGTGGCCGATTCGATCATGTTCAGGTCACGCACCACCAGCCACTTCAGATGCGACATGCCAAGCCGTTGCATCCGGCCGTGGGCCGAGCCCACGGCGGGGTTCTGCCCGAGCAGGAAGTATCCCTCCACCTCGTCCTCGAGCATGCTCATCACCGTCTCGTAGGTGCCGTGCGCTCCGGTCAGCCTCGGGAGGTAGTCGTAGGCCCAGTCGTTGTCCGCGGTCGCGGCGTCGCCCCACCACGCCTTCAGCAGGCTGATGGTGTACGCGTCGGCGTCCGCCCAGAAACCCTTCTGCTGCTTCGACGCATTGGCCTCCAGATACTCCTGGAGCGTGTCGTGACGGCCCGCGCTGGGCATTGGCAGATAGCCGGGCAGCAGGTTGAAGAGCGTCGGGATGTCCGTTGAGCCCTGGATGCTGGCGTGGCCGCGCAGGGCCATGATGCCGCCGCCGGGGCGCCCCACGTTCCCCAGCAGCAACTGCAGGATGGCCGCAGCCCGAATGAACTGCGCCCCCAGGGTGTGCTGGGTCCAGCCCACGGCGTAGGCAAAACAGGTGGTCCGGTCGCGTCCTGAGTTTTCCGTGATGGTTTTGGCTAGGTACTCGAAGTCGGCGACGCTGATGCCGCACATGTCCCGGACCATTTCCGGGGTATACCGCGCGTAGTGCCGCTTGACGATCTGGAAGACGGTCCGGGGGTCCTGGAGCGTGTCGTCCCGCTGAACTTCTGCGTGCTCCAGGGACGGCCCGCCGCTGCCGAAGAGGTCTCCGGCAGCCCGGGCGCCGGCATCGGCGCCGTGTTCCGGTCCCGCGGGCTCATCGATGGTGCCGCCCCCTCTTTCCGCGTAAGACCACGACGACGTGTCATAGGATCCCGTTTCCGGGTCGAACCCGGAGAACAGACCGCCCAGGTCTTCGGCGTCCCGGTAGTCGGTATGAACCAGCGTTGCGGCGTTGGTGTACGCGCCGACGTACTCCTTGAACCAAAGGTCATTGCCGATGACGTAGTTGATAAGGGCACCCAGCAGCACGACGTCGGAGCCGGCCCGCACGGGAATGTGCTTGTCAGCTACCGCCGAAGTCCGCGTGAACCTGGGATCGATGTGGATGACCTTCGCACCGCGCGCCTTGGCTTCCGCCACCCACTGGTATCCCACGGGATGGCATTCGGCCATGTTCGAACCCTGAATGACGATGCAGTCGGCGTTGGCCATGTCCTGCAGTGATTGCGTTGCACCACCGCGTCCAAACGAGGCTCCCAAACTGGGAACCGTGGCGGAGTGTCAAATACGGGCCTGGTTCTCCGTCTGCACCGCCCCGGCTGCCGTGAAGAGCTTCTTGATCAGGTAGTTCTCTTCGTTGTCCAGGGTCGCACCGCCCAAAGACGCAATACCCATGGTGCGCCGCAACAGGCGCCCCTTGTCGTCTTCCTGCTGCCAGGTCCGGCGGCGGCTTTCAATGAACCGGTCCGCCACCATGTCCACGGCGGTCGCCAGGTCCAGACGTTGCCACTCGGTGGAGCGCGGGGCACGGTACAACACCTTGGTCTGCCGCCCCGGAGAATTCACCAGCTGCTCGCTGGCGGAGCCCTTGGGGCACAGCCGGCCGCGGGAGATGGGCGAATCAGGATCGCCCTCGATCTGGACAACCTTCTCGTCCTTGACGTAGACGCGCTGTCCGCAGCCGACCGCGCAGTAAGGGCAGACGCTCTGCACGACGCGGTCCGCAGTGGCGGTGCGCGGCGCGATCGCCTGGGTCCGGGGCGAGGTAACGGACGGCCCG
>DASSXE010000383.1:0-2482 GCA_035704125.1 Arthrobacter sp. | reverse complement strand
CCGCGTCGAACAGTTGGTCCAGGGCTTCGCGGGGTTCGCGGGTGGGCAGGTGCAGTACCTTGCCGTCGTCGCCGTGGAGGGCCGCGCCGTCCGGGATTCCCCGCAGGCCCATCACGGCGCGCAGCGGCTGCTTGCCGGCTGGTTCACCGTCGGCGCGGCGGGCGGTGAGCCGCGGGTTGTCCACCAGGACGGTCTGGGTGCCCACCAGGATCGCATCGATCCGTCCGCGCAGGGCGTGGTTGTCGGCCAGCGACTCGGGACTCGAGATCCACTGGCTGGTGCCGTCACTGGCGGCGATCCGGCTGTCGAGCGTCTGGGCGATGTGCAGGGTGACGAAGGGGCGCTGCCCGGCGACGGCGTCGAACCAACGCTGGTTGAGCGCCAGGGCGGCGTCGGCGGCCAGCCCGGAGCGGACCGTGACCCCGGCGGCACGCAGCGTGGCCGCTCCCCCGGCTGCCGGATCGTGCGGGTCGTCCACGGCGTAGATCACCGCGGAAATCCCGGCGTCGATGATGGCCCGGGCGCAGGGGCCGGTGCGGCCGCAGTGGTTGCAGGGTTCGAGCGTGACCACCATGGTGGTCCCGGCGAGGTCCAGCCCGGCTGCTTCGGCCTGGGCAATAGCGTCGGCCTCCGCGTGCGGCGTACCGGCCCCGCGGTGGTGGCCGGTCACGAGGTGGGAGCCGTCGCGTCCCATGATGACGGCGCCGACCAGCGGGTTGGCGCCGCGCGGGCCCTGGGCTGCGGCCGCGAGGGCGGCGTCCATGGCGTCGGACTCTGCCGGGCTGAAGTCTTCCGTTGTCCGGGCGCTCATCTGCCGCCCGTCCGGTCCCGGAGGGCCGCGGTGCGGGTGGTGAGCCATCGCAAGGGGTTCATGTGTGTGTCGTTCCTTCCCTCAGAACCGCGATGGCTCCGGGGGTATACGACAGCACAATTCCGCGGCGCCGAAGGGCGCCGCAGTAACAGCTGTACGTGCTTCTCTCATCCAGACTTTAACTGTCGGTACCGGAGTTCCACCGGTTCAACCGTCCGCCGTTCCCTTCCTTGCGGAAAGTTCCGGCTCGCGGGTCGCGGACTATAACCGCCGGTTCGGACTTACACCGACCCCGGAGCACGTATGTGTGTAGCTATTCTGACACAACCGCGGCACCTGCCCGGCTATTCCCGCGGGATGTGGCACCCCGCCCGCGGGGACGCCGGGCGGCCTAGCGCTGGCCGGCAGCCCGCAGCCGCTCGATGGCCGCCGCCGGATCGTCGGCTCCGTAGACAGCCGACCCGGCGACGAAAACGTCCGCCCCGGCGTCGGCGGCGCGCCAGATGGTGTCCTCGGTGATGCCGCCGTCGACCTGAAGCAGGACGTCCAGGCCGGACGCATCGATCGCCGCCCGGGCCCGCCGGATCTTCGGGAGGGTCAGTTCGAGGAACTCCTGGCCGCCGAAGCCCGGCTCCACCGTCATGATCAGGATCATGTCCAGTTCGCCGAGCATGTCGAAGAAGGGCTCGACGCCGCTGCCGGGCCGCAGCGCCAGGCCGGCTTTCGCCCCCCGGGCGCGCAACTCGCGGGCCAGCTTGACCGGCGCGATGGAGGCCTCGGCGTGGAACGTCACGGAGGCCACCCCGGCGTCGGCGTACGCGGGGGCCCAGCGGTCGGCGTGCTCGATCATCAGGTGGGCATCCAGCGGGATGGGACTGATTTCCTGCAGCCGCTGCACCACCGGCAGGCCCAGCGAGAGGTTCGGGACGAAGTGGTTGTCCATCACGTCCACATGCACCGCATCGGCGGTTTTGATTTTCGCGAGCTCGGCCTGCAGGTTCGCGAAATCCGCCGAGAGGATGCTGGGGTTGATGCAGGAGTGAGCCATGTAAGTCCTTGTCGTCGGGCTGGACGGAACGTCGGGCAGCTGGTGCCAGTATGACCGGTAGCTCAGGCCTTTTTGCGGATGAGCGCCAGGAACATGGCGTCGGTCCGGTGCAGGTGCGGCCAGAGCTGGGCGGTGGATTCGTGGCCGGCGCCGAGGTGGCCGGTGAGGCTTACCGCGTCCAGGGCGGCGCCGGCGTCGAGCAGCTCCAGGTCATCGCGCTTGCGCAGGGCATCGCTGACGACGGCGGTGGTCTCGGCAGGATGCGGGGAGCAGGTCACGTAGGCGACGACGCCGCCGGGCTTGACCGCGTCGAGGGCCGAGGTGAGCAGGGCACGCTGCAGCGGGCCGAGATCTACGAGATCCTTCGGGGTCCGCCGCCAGCGGGACTCCGGGCGGCGGCGGAGGGCACCCAGGCCGGTGCAGGGCACGTCGACGAGGACGCGGTCGAAACGTTCCGCCATCTCGGTTCCCACCTCGCGGCCGTCGCCGGTGCGGACCTGCCAGGTCTCGTGCGGCACGGCGGAGAGGGCCTGCCGGACGAGTTTGGCGCGGTGTGGCGCCGGTTCGTTGGCGAGCAGGGTGGCGCCGTGCTGCCGGGCGAGGGCGCCCAGCAGGGCCGCCTT
>DASSXE010000281.1:0-8169 GCA_035704125.1 Arthrobacter sp. | reverse complement strand
AGGACCTGGCGCCGGCGCTCCTTACCGGCGTGGCCGCGCATGCCGTCGCCCCGCTGCCCACGCTGCCGGCGGCCGGGGCCGGACTGATGCTGGGGGTTTTGGGGCACGCCGGCGGCTGGCCGATTCCGGTCGGCGGGTCCGTCGCGATCGCCCAGGCAATGGTGGCGGATATCGAAGCCCATGGCGGGGTGGTGCACACCGGCCAGCGGATCACCGATCTCGGTGAGCTTCCGCCGGTACGGGCCACCCTGCTGGATGTCGCGCCGCCGGGGCTGCTGCGCATCGCCGGCAGCCGGCTCCCGGCCCGGTACCGCCGCGAGCTGGAGGCGTACCGGTTCGGCAACGGCGCCTGCAAGGTCGACTTCATTCTTTCCGGCCCGGTCCCCTGGGCGGCTCCCGAACTGGCCGACGCCGGCACGGTCCACGTGGGCGGCACCAGGGCGGAGACCGCCGAGGCGGAGCATCTGGTGGCCGCCGGACACCACCCGGAGCGGCCCTACGTCCTGGTGTCCCAGCCGTCCCGGTTCGATGCCGGCCGGGCCCCTGCGGGCCGGCATATCCTCTGGACTTACTGCCACGTCCCGGCGGGATCCACGGTGGACATGGGTGCCGCGGTGACAGCGCAGTTGGAGCGCTTCGCGCCCGGATTCCGGGACCTGATCGTGGGTTGCCGCGTGACGACGGCCGCCGCGCTGGGCGACTACAACGAAAACTATGTGGGCGGCGATTTCAGTGCCGGGGCGATGGACCTCAGGGGGCTGCTGGTCCGGCCCGTGCTTCGCCCCGTGCCGTGGCGGACCCCCGTTCCCGGTGTGTACCTTTGTTCCTCCGCCACGCCGCCGGGGCCCGGGGTGACGGGCATGCCGGGTTTCCACGCCGCCCGGCATGCCTTGAAGGACGTCTTCGGCGCCCCGGTCCCGGGCCTGGGGCGTTAGCGCGCTGCTTCGAGCACCCCGACGGAAAGCTTTCCGTCCCGCATGGTGGCCACGGCGTCGGTATGCCGCAGGAGTCCGGCGTCGTGCGTGACCATCAGCGTTGCCACGCCGAACTCGTCGGTGACCTGCCGCAGCAGCCGGACGATGTCGCCGCTCCGTTCGTGGTCCAGTGCCGCCGTCGGCTCGTCCACCAACAGGAGCGCGGGGTCGGCCATCAGGGCCCGGGCGATGTTGACGCGCTGCCGCTGGCCGCCGGAAAGCTGGTGGGGCCTGCGGTCCCGGACCGTGTCCAGGCCGACCCGCTGGAGCAGGGACGCCGCCTTGTGCCTGGCGTCGCGAAGCGGTTCGCCGCGCAGGTGGGCGGCCATCACCAGCTGCTCGGCAGCGGTCAGGGCGGGCAGCAGATTGGGCTGTTGGAAGATGATGCCGATCCGCTCCCGGCGCAGCGCGGACCGGCCGGCCTCCGGGAGCGATCCGGCGTCCTGGCCCGCCACCAGGACCGCACCCGCGGTGGGCCGGACCAGGGTTGCCGCAACCGCCAGCAGGGAAGATTTCCCCGACCCTGAGGGGCCCACCAGGGAGAGGAATTCGCCCCTCCGCAGGTCGAGGCTGACGTCGTCGAGGGCGCGGAGCGTGCCGTCCCCGTCGGCGTATTCGAGTGTGACATTGCGGAGGCTCAAAGCGGGATTCATGGATATGCCTTTCATGGAATATTTCGGGAAGGGGTCAGCAGCGCAGCGCCGGGGCCGTTGCCCGCCACCGTGGACCGCCGTATTCAGTTGCCGCCGAGCGCCAGCAACGGATCCACCCGGGTGACACCGCGGACGGCCAGCATGGCGCCGGCGAGGCCCAGCAGGATGATTCCGGCCACGGGCAGCAACGTGGTCTGGGGTGCGGTAACGAACGGCGCGGCCCGGCCGGCAAGGAGGCCGCCCAGGCAGCCGGCTACCCCGCCCGCGGCGGCACCCGCGACGAGGACCACGCCGGCCTGGACCAGGGCGTCCCTGAGGACGTAGCCCGTCGACCCGCCCAGGGCCTTGAGGACGGCGATGTCCCGGGTCCGCTGGACGGTCCAGACGGTCAGGAAGGCGACGATCACCAGCGCGGAAATGCCGTACAGGAACGCCTGCATCAGCAGCAGCGATCCGTTCTCGCTGCGGTAGGAACCGAGGGCCTGGAAGGATCCGTCCCGGCTGGTGCTGACGGTCCCGGCTGCCTGGTCAGCGGCGGAAAGGTCGGCGCCGCTGCCGGTGCTGACGGCAAGAACCGTCGCGAGACCGTCCGTCCCCGACAGGTGGGAGACTTTCCGCCAGTCGGCCAGTGCGGTCCAGACAACCGTGGTGTGTGAGTACCACTGGTCCGGGACGACGGCGGCCACCGCCAGTTCGGTCCCCCCGACGGTGACCCGGCGCCCGGCTGCCAGACCCAGCTCCTTCGCCAGCCCGGCACCGATGACCACCGTGCCTTCGGCCGCGGGCGCCGGAGCCAGCGCGCCGCCGTCGCCCACCCCGAACACCGCGACATTCGCGGATCCGGCGGGGCGGCCGTCGGCATCGATGGACTGCAGCCGGTTCTGGCTGATGCCGAGCGGTTCGGCCCGGGTGACGCCGTCCCGGTCCTGCCACCGGGCCCATTGTGCCGCGGTGACCGAGGACTCGGAGTAGGAAGCTTTGGGGTCGGTGCCGGCGGGCGCACCAAAGACAATGTGGTCCGCCGGCAGGGCGGCGATGGCCGACGTGGACTGGTTGCTGAGTCCGGCGGTGAGACCGGACAGCAGCACCAGCAACAAGGTGATCAGCGCGATCACCCCGCCCATCAGGGCGAAGCGGCCCTTGGCGAAGCGGATGTCGCGGATGGCGAGAAACATGGGTGTCCTTTGTCAGTAGCAGCTCGTTCTTCCACTGTGGCGCCGGCCGGGCCGGATTCCATCGGGACCCCGGATGATCCTGCGGCGTCAAGGGGTGGACCCGCCGGTCATCCAAAAGGTTGATTGTGGCCGCAGGGGCGGCGGACGCGGGCCGGCCGGCGGACCCCGCGGCTAGGCTGAACGCATGGACAGCAGAGACGGCGCGGACGGGCCGGCGCCAACCGGCGCGGCCGTGATCCTGAGGATCCTGCGCGTCAGCCTGCACGTGGGATTCGCCGCGTTGCTGCTGGTGGCGTTGGTCCGGCTGCTGGCCGCCGGAGTCCATGGCGGCGCCTGGCTGACCCTGGTCCTGGCGCTGGCCCTCGCCGGGGTGTACCTCGCCGGAACGGTGCTGGAGAAGCGCCACTCGGTCCGGCCCGGGCGCTACGACCCGCGGCCGCGCTCCGCCTGGTGGCTTGCCCTGGTCTGCCTGCTCTGGCTGATGCTGATCGCCGGCAGCACGGACTTCGTCTGGCTGGCCTTCCCCTTGTTCTTCCTGCAGTTGCACCTGCTGCCCAGGGCCGGTGCGCTGGCCGCGATCGCCGCCAGTACGGCGGTGGTGGTGGCAGCGCTCTGGTTCCACAGCGGCGGTCCGGCCGGCACCCCGCTGCAGGTGCCGATGGTCCTCGGCCCCGCGTTCGGTGCGGCCTTCGCCGTCGTCACCGGCCTGGCCTACCGTGCGCTGTACCTGGAAGCCGAAAACCAGCGGCGGGTGGCCGGGGAACTGCGCCGCACCCGCGCCGACCTGGCCCGGAGCCAGCACGACGCCGGAACCCTCGCCGAACGCACCCGGCTGGCCCGCGAAATCCATGACACCCTCGCCCAGGGCTTCTCCAGCATCGTGCTGATGGGCCGGTCAGCGGAGCAGGCGCTGCAGTCCGGCGATGCGGCCCTCGCCGCGGAACGGCTGCGTACGGTCCAGGAAACCGCGGCCGCCAACCTGGCCGAAGCCCGCAACTTCGTCCGCGGCCTGCAGTCCCCCGCACTGGACCAGACGTCGCTGGTCACCAGCCTGCGCAGGCTCTGCGCCCGGACCAGGGCCGAGGCTTCCGCGCAGGGCGCGGCGCTGGAGTGCCGGGTCGAAGTCGACGGGACCCCGGTGGAGCTGCCCAGCCCCTACCAGGCGACCCTGCTGCGTGCCGCCCAGGCCAGCCTCGCCAACGTCCTGAACCACGCGGCCGCCGCAACCGCCGTCGTCACCCTGAGCTTTGTCGGAACGGAAGTAACCATGGACATCTACGATGACGGCGCGGGCTTCGACCCCCGGGCCGTCGCGGACCGGGCGGACGGGTCCGGCTACGGGCTGCAGTCGCTGCGGGAGCGGGCGACTGCGCTGGGCGGCACGTTCGACGTCGAATCCTCACCGGGGGAAGGGACCGTAGTGGCCCTCAGGCTGCCGCTTGGGGAGGCGGCATCATGAAGGAAATCCGCGTCCTCCTGGTCGATGACCACCCCGTGGTCCGGGCCGGATTACGCGCCATGCTGGCGGACTTTGAGGGAATCACCGTCGCCGCGGAAGCCGCCGACGGTGCCGCGGCGCTGGCCGTCCTGGACCGGCTGCACACCCTGGGCGAACCCGTCGACGTTGTCCTGATGGACCTGCAAATGGGTGCCGGCATGGACGGTGCCACTGCGACGGGCCGGATCAAAGCAGGCGACGCCGGAATCCCGGCCCCGCCCGTCCTGATCCTCACCACGTTCGACTCCGACGCCGACATCCTGGCCGCGGTGGAGGCCGGCGCGAGCGGCTACATGCTCAAGGACGCACCGCCCGGACAGATCCGGGAAGCCGTCCTGGCGGCCGCTGCCGGCCGGACCGCCCTGGCCCCGGAGGTCGCCGCACGGTTGCTGGGCAGGATCCGCAATCCCGAACCGGCGCTGTCCGCCCGGGAAATCCAACTGCTGGAACTCCTCGCTACCGGGCTCGGAAACCGGGCCATCGCCAAGGAACTCTTCATCTCCGAGGCCACCGTGAAGACCCATCTGGTGCACATTTACGCCAAACTCGGCGTCGAGAACCGCACGGCAGCCATCGCCGCCGCCACGCAGCGGCGGATCATCCGCCCCGCTGGCCCGCGCCCTTGACACGGAGATGCCCGGGGCTCAGGGCATAATGGCGCGAATGGGGAAAATTCAAACACTGACCTTGGGCCTGGTGGGCCTTGTTCTCGCCACTTCGCTGGTGGCCTGCGACGACGGCCGGACCGGTGCGCAGGACGCCGCCAACCGGCTCGCCTCCGCGTTGTCCGCGCTCGACGTCGGCTCGGTTCCGTTCCAGGGCAAGGACCCGTCCGCCGCCAACGACCGGCTCCACGAGGCCTTCAAGGGACTGGACCCGGCCAAGCCGACGGTCCGCGGCGGAGACCTCAAGCTCGATGCCGACACCGCCACCGTTCCGCTGGACTACAGCTGGAAGATCGGCGGGTCCGAATGGAAGTACAGCGTCACCGCCCAGCTGAAAAAGTCCGGTGACACCTGGCAGACCGTCTGGAGCCCGGACCTGGTGGCGCCGGGCCTGGCAGACACCGAGGTCGTCGGCACTACCACGCAGGCCCCTCCCCGCGCTGACATCCTCGGTGCCGCCGATGCCCCACTGGTGACGTCCCGGGCCGTTGTCAACGTCGGCATCGACAAGACCACGCTGGGTTCAGCCGACCCGGCAGCCGCCGCCGGCAAGCTCGCCGCGCTGGTCGGCGTCGACCCCGCCGGGTACACGGCGCAGGTCCAGGCGGCCGGTGCCCAGGCGTTCGTCGCCGCCATCACCCTCCGGCAGGACGGCCGGACCATCTCCGACCAGCAGATCGCGGCGATCCCGGGCGCCCGGGCCATTCCGGACGCCCTGCCGCTCGCCCCGACCCGGACCTTCGCCCGGGCGGTGCTGGGCTCCGTGGCGGAGGCCAGCGCCGAGCAGATCGAGAAATCCGGCGGGGCGCTCAAGAACGGGGACACCACCGGCACCGGCGGCCTGCAGCAGCAATACGATGCGCAGCTGCGCGGAACCGACGGCGTGCAGGTTTACGCCCAGACGGCCGGGCTGACGCCGGAGCAGCGGCAGGCACAGGCTAACGGCGGCCGCCGGGTCCTCTTCCAGCAAGCGATGAAGCCCGGCGCCCCGTTGAAGACGACGCTCGATCCGAAGCTGCAGCAGCTGGCCGAGGACACGCTCGCCAAGGTGGGTCCGGCCTCCGCCATCGTGGCGCTGCGGCCCTCCAGCGGTGCGGTGCTGGCAGCGGCGTCCGGTCCCGGCAGCAACGGTTACGACACCGCCATGCTCGGTCAGTACGCGCCCGGTTCAATCTTCAAGATCGTCGATTCGCTAGCGCTCATCCGCGGCGGGATGACCCCGGATGCCAAGGTGGATTGCCCGCCAACGCTCGAGGTGGACGGCCGGACCTTCAAGAACGCGGAGGGCTACCCCGCCTCCTCGCTTGGTTCGGTGACCCTGCGGGACGCCTTCGCCCACTCCTGCAACACCGCCTTCATCAACGCCCGCGACAAGGTCAGCCAGGCGCAGCTGGAGTCCACCGCCGCGTCCCTGGGCGTGGGCGTGGACGCGCCGTCCCTCGGTGCGGCGGCCTTCCTCGGTTCGGTTCCCGGTGACGCGGGCGGCACCGAGCACGCGGCCTCCATGATCGGCCAGGGCAAGGTCCTGCTCTCGCCGCTGGCGGCAGCCATCATGGCCGGCTCGGTGGCAAAGGGGGCGCCGGTTTCGCCCGTGCTGGTTCTGGGCCAGAACGCGGCGGCGGGCGCGACGCCGTCCGCGGCTGCTTCCGCGTCCCCGTCCGCCCCTGCAGCGTCGCCGTCGGCATCGTCAACGGCAACGGCCACCGGTTCACCGTCGGCCTCGGCGCCCGTCGGCACACCGCTGACGGCGGCCGAAGCCGCACCCCTGGCGGACATGATGCGCGCCGTCGTGACCTCGGGCCACGCGGGGTTCCTCGCATCCGTCCCGGGAGCACCGGTGGGGGCGAAGACGGGCACTGCCGAGTTCGGCACGGACAACCCGCCCAAGACCCACGCCTGGATCGTCGCCGTCCACGGTGACCTTGCGGTGGCCGTCTTCGTCGAGGACGGCGGCCTGGGAGCCACCACCTCCGGCCCGCTGCTCAAGGAGTTCCTGACCGCCGCAGGGTGACGCAGCGGCCGTGGGAGGATGGATGGTGTGGCCCATATTGACGTTTCCGGCATCGATTACTTCCTCTCCGACGGCACCCAGCTGCTGAACGGTGTGACCTTCAAGGTCCCCGACGGGACCAAGACCGCGCTGATCGGACCCAACGGGACCGGCAAGACCACGCTGTTCCGGATCATCGCCGGTGACCTCACCGCGGACGAAGGCGTGATCGGCCGCTCCGGGAACATGGGCATCATGCGCCAGTTCGTTGGGCAGGTCCGGGATGACTCCACCGTCCGGGACCTGCTGGTCTCCGCGGCGCCGCCGGCCCTCGCTGCCGCCGCCCGCACCGTGGACGAGGCCGAGCAGGCCATGGTCGAGCACGACGACGAGCCCACCCAGATGAAGTACGCCCAAGCCATCGTGGACTGGGGCGACGCCGGCGGCTACGACGTCGAAACCGTCTGGGACGAGGTCTGCATGGCGGCCCTGGGGCTGCCGTTTGACCGTGCCCAGCACCGCCCGGCGTCGAGCCTCTCCGGCGGCGAACAGAAGCGCCTGGTGCTCGAGGCGCTCTTCGCCGGACCCGACGAGCTGCTGCTGCTCGACGAGCCGGACAACTACCTTGACGTCCCCGGCAAGCGCTGGCTCGAGGCCAAACTGAACGAATCGAAGAAGACCGTGTTCTTCATCAGCCACGACCGCGAATTGCTCAACAACGCCGCCGGCCGGATCGTGACCCTGGAACCGGGCATCAACGGTGCCGGCGCGTGGATCCACGGCGGCGGGTTCGGATCCTACGTGGACGCCCGCGCGGACCGGAACGCCCGCTTCGAGGAACTCCGCAAGCGCTGGGACGAGGAGCACGTGAAGCTCAAGGAACTCGTCAACATGTACAAGAACAAGGCCGCGTTCCGCTCCGACATGGCCAACCGCTACCACGCCGCGCAGACCCGGCTGGCGAAATTCCTCGAAGCCGGGCCGCCCGAGGCCCTGCCGATCGAACAGAACGTGCAGATGAGGCTCAAGGGCGGACGCACCGCAAAACGCGCGATCGTGGCCGAGAAGTTGGAGCTGACCGGGCTGATGAAACCGTTCTCCACCGAGGTCTGGTTCGGCGACCGGGTGGGCGTGCTGGGCTCCAACGGCTCCGGCAAGAGCCACTTCCTGCGCCTGCTCGCCACCGGCGGCACGGACCCGGAACGGGAGCACCT
>DASSXE010000275.1:0-7104 GCA_035704125.1 Arthrobacter sp. | reverse complement strand
GCATCACCCGCAGGCCCGGTCCGGTTCGACTCTGCTCAGGCCAACGCCGTCCAGGTCCCTGCGGCCGGCTCTCCCTCGACTCCGAGGCGCGGCGGCGTGGACTGGGGACGCGTCTTTGCCTTCCCCAACCCCGTCAACGAGTACTCCGCCCGGATCACCGCCGCCCTCGTGGTTCTGCTGTCCCTGGTGACGCTGCTGACCGGCTTCGGCTGGGGGCTCGCCATCATCGCCGCCGGTTTCTGGCTGCGGGTCCTGTTCGGCCCACGCATCTCGCCCTTCGGGATCCTCTCGGTCAAGGTCCTGACTCCGCTGCTGGGCCGGAAGCGGCTGGTGCCGGGCCCGCCGAAGCGGTTTGCGCAGGGCATCGGGGCCGCGCTGTCCACGGTGGCGGCCGTGCTGTTCGCCGCGGGCCTGGCTCCGGCCGCCTGGGTGCTCCTGGGGCTGCTGATCGCGGCGGCCTCACTCGAGGCCTTCGCCGGCTTCTGCCTCGGCTGCGCGGTGTTCGGCCTGCTGCAGCGCCGCGGACTCATCCCGGCGGATATCTGCGAAGCCTGCAACGACATCTCGCTCAGGCGCCGGTAACCTCCACGAGCCTTCCGGCCATGCCCCGGATCAGGTCCGGCGCTTCCAGGAGCGCCAGCCAGTCCGCCGGCAGGCAGGCCTCGCCGTAGTAGGCCCCAAGGATGTTTCCGGCAATGGACGCGGCCGAGGCGCCGTCCCCGCCGTGGCCAAGTGCCGCCGCGATCGCCGCCCGGAAGTGTTCCTCCGGCGCGACGGCCGCCGCCTCACCCTGCGCGGTCGCCAGCACGGCATAGAGGGCGACGGCGAGAACTTCCTCTGCGGCGTTCCCCCCGCCCAGTACCGAGGCCAGGCCGCCGGCAGCCATCGCGGCGCCGTCGTCGTTCGTGTCCTTTGCCAGCCGCAGGGAGGCCGTGAGCCGGTCCAGCACGGCCGCGTCGGGCGCCTCTCCGCGGGGGAGCGTTCCCTCCGCCAGGTGTGAGAGGGCGACGTCGGCTGCCTCGGGCAGGCCCGAGCCCAGCGTCAAGGACTGGATCAGCAGGCTGAAGACCCCGGCGCTTTGCCGCGCGGCCGGGTGGCCGTGGGTGAGCGCCGCCGCGTCCGCGCTCAACTTGTACACCGTGTCCGCCGGCAGGTTCGGGACCAAGCCGAAAGGTGCCGAGCGCGGCACGGTGCCGCTGTCCTTGGAGTCCGGATTGACCGGCCGCTGGAGGGTGCCCATCTCCCCGGTGGCGAGACCGCTCAGTGCGGCCGCTGCCGGGGAGCGGCGCTGCCGGAGCACCTCGTGGCTGTCGATCCAGCGCGGCGGCTGGAACGGTGCGGAGTCCGGTAGGACCTCGCCCTGGCTGCCGAGCCAGCGCAGGTAGGCAAGCCACAGGCAGGCATTGGTGTCAGCGGCGACGCCGGAGTTCGCCCACTCGAGGGTCTCCAGCAGCCCGTCCACCGTGTACAGGGTCATTTGGGTGCGGGCGGAAAAAGCCCCCGTGCCCGCCGCCTCCGGCTCGGCCGCGTAGCCCCGCGAATCGCCCAGTGCGCCGCCGAGCAGGCAGCCATGGATGCGGGATTCGTGCGTCGGTACCGGGTGTTCCACCATCATGGATTCAAATTTACCCTCCTGCCCAGGCCGGGGGCCGCGCCGTCGCCGCGTTAGGCTCGGATCCAGCGAACGTCCAGACTCCGCTGGAAGACTGCTGGCGGCAACCGACCCGTAACAAAGGAACCGAAGAAACATGACCATCCCTGCGCCAGTTTCCGAATCCCGCGACCCCCGGAGTCCCGCCGGGCCGGACTCCGGCGTCGCCGTCGAGGGACGTCCGGGCCTGCCCGCCCGGCTCTCCGCCGAAGCCCTGGGGACACTGCTGGTGGTGGTCGTCGGCCTGGGCGTTCCGATGTTCGCGGTTCCGCAGTACAACCCGGTGCCCGCCCCGCTGGCCGCCGGGCTGGCGCTCACGGCGGCCATGCTCGCCTTCGGCTACCTCTCCGGCGGCCACTTCAATCCCGCCGTGACGGTGGGCCACGTCATCGCCGGCCGGACCCGGCTGGTGGAGGGTGCCGCGTACCTGGGCGCCCAGCTGGTGGGCGCCCTGCTGGGTGCGCTGGCCCTCTTCGGTGTGCTGCGCACGGTGCCCAAGTTGAACGGGACGCAGAGCGCCTTCGACACGATCGCGGCAGGCTTCGACTCGCACTCGATCATCCAGGCGCCGATGGCGGGCGTGCTGCTGGTCGAGGTGCTCGGTGCCGCGCTCCTCGTGGCGGTGTTCCTCGGCACCTCCGCCGGGCGGAACCCGGCCCGGTCCGCCGCGCCGTATGCCGTGGGCCTGAGCTATGCCGGGCTGCTGCAGCTGGGTCAGAGCATCGGCAACACACCCTTCAACCCTGCCCGCGCCACCGCCTCGGCGCTGTTCAGCAGCCCGGATGCGCTGGGCCAGCTGTGGCTGTTCTGGGTGGCACCCGTGGTGGGCGCGGCCGTCGCCGGGCTGGTGTTCCGCGGCTTCGCCCAGGCTCCGGCCCGGACCGCCGTTCCCGCCGGCGAAGACGCCGGTGACGCTGACGGCAACCCGGAGGCAGACCCTGGGGACGCCGACATGCCGGACGACGGCGACTTCCGCGTCCGCCACGAGGCGGCCGGGTCCCGTCCGGCGGCGCCCTCGGCACCCGCGGCCGCCGCGGACCCGGCTCCGGCGGACTCCGACGAGGCCCGTGACTTCTTCGACAAGCGCACACCGTAAGGCGCATCACAGGCCGCGCCGGGCCGGTGGGGCGGGGGCTGCGCTTTACTGTCGGTGCCAGCCGATAGCGTAGTTATATGCGGTTACTGCACACCTCGGACTGGCACCTTGGCCGGTCGTTCCACGGCGTCGGGATGCTCGATGCCCAGCGTTCCTTCATTGACCAGCTGGTCGGGCTCGTCCGCGCCGAGTCCGTGGATGTCGTCCTGATCGCCGGTGATGTGTACGACCGTGCCCTGCCCGGCGTCGACGTCGTCGGGCTGCTCGACGACGCCCTGGTGCGGCTCAGTGACGCCGGCGCGAAAGTGGTGCTGACCAGCGGCAACCATGACTCCGCCATCCGGCTGGGCTTCGCGTCGCGGCTGCTGGAACGCGGGGGAGTGCACCTGCGCACCCGGCTCGGCGAGCTGGACACCCCGCTGCTGCTGCCGCTCTCCGACGACGTCGATACGGGCCCGGTGCTGGCGGTCTACGGGATCCCCTGGCTGGAGCCGCGGCTGGTGGCCGGGGCGCTGGGCGTGGAAACGGCCAGCCACTTCGAGGTCACCCGGGCCGCGACGGACCTGGTCCGGAAGGACATCGCCGCGCGGGCAGCGGACCGCACCGTGCATTCGGTGGTGCTGGCGCACACCTTCGCCAGCGGCGGGATCAGCTCGGACAGCGAGCGGGACCTGAGCATCGGCGGCGTCGGCGCCGTGCCGCTGGATCTCTTTGACGGCTTCAGCTACACCGCGCTGGGGCACCTCCACGGCCGGCAGGCGCTCTCGCCGGCGGTGCGCTACTCCGGCTCCCCGCTGGCCTACTCGTTCTCGGAAGCGAAACACCGCAAGGGCGGCTGGCTGGTCGACATCACGGCCGACGGCGTCAGCGCCGTCACCGAGGTGGTGTGGGAGGCCCCCCGGGCGCTCGCGGTGCTCCGCGGCACCCTTGAGGGGCTGCTCTCGGACGAGGAGTTCGCCTGGGCGGAGGGGGCCTACTGCCAGGTGACCCTGACCGATCCGCAGCGGCCCGCGCAGGCCATGGAGCGGCTGCGCGCGCGTTTCCCCAACACCCTGGTGCTGGGCTTCGACCCGGAGGGTGCCGCTGCCTCCACCAAGACCAGCTACAGCAGCCGGCTGGCCTCGGCCGTGGATGATCTCTCCATCTGCTGCGGTTTTCTGGAGCACGTCCGGGGCCGCGGCGCCGACGAGGCCGAGTCGGCCGCCCTGGCCGAAGCGCTCGAGGCCGTCCGGCTGGAAGAGGTGTCACGGTGAGGATCCACCGCCTGGAAATCTCCGCGTTCGGTCCGTTCGCCGGCACCGAACTGGTCGACTTCGACCGCCTTAGCGCGCACGGACTGTTCCTGCTCAACGGCGCCACCGGCGCCGGTAAGACCAGCGTGCTGGACGCCATCTGCTTCGCGCTCTACGGGTCGGTGCCCGGCGCCCGGCAGGAGGGGAAGCGGCTCCGCAGCGACCATGCCGACGCCGCCGCCGAACCCCGCGTCACCTGTGAGTTCTCGGCCAAGGGCAGGCACTTCGAGGTGTCCCGGACTCCGGCGTGGAACAAGCCCAGCAGCCGGGGCAGGAACGGCTTCACCGAACAGAAGGCCAATACCCTGCTCCGGGAGCGGGTCAACGGTGAGTGGGTGGAAAAATCGGGCCGCAATGACGAGGCCGGCGCGGAAATCACCGCGCTCCTCGGCATGGACCGTGACCAGTTCACCCGTGTGGTCATGCTTCCCCAGGGTGACTTCGCGGCGTTCCTGCGCTCCAAGGCCGCGGACCGGCTGGCCCTGCTCCAAAGCCTCTTCGGCACCCAGCGCTTTGAATCCGTCGAGCTGGAACTCGCTCGGCGCGCGGCCGCGGCACGAGCCGAGGTGGCCGGTGTCAACGACCGGCTCCAGCTGCTGCTCGCCCAGGCCCAGGCCGAGACCGCCGGCCTGGAGATCGAACCGGAACCTGACCCGGAGCACGAAGATCCGGACCAGCTCCTGGCCCGGCTGGAGACTGCAGCGGCGGCCCACGCCGCCTCGAGCCAGGCTGCAGCGGCCACGGCCGAAAACTCCAGTGTTGCCGTGTCACAGCGGCTGGACGCGGCCGCCGCACGTGCCCAACGCCAGATGAAGCTCGCGTCCGCCGTGCAGCGCCGGGCCGCGGCGGAGGCCGTCGCACCGGAGCTGCGGGCCAAGGCCGGCCGGTTGGAGCGGCACCGGAAGGCCGAGGTCCTCGGCGGCCAGCTTCTGGCCCTCGACAGTGCCTGCCGCCGGGAGGAACAGGCAGCCGCCGCAGCCTCCGCCGCCGCGGCGGAGGTGCGGGCTGCGGCCGGCACCGACCCTGAGCTCGCCGCCCTGCCGGAGCTCGCGGCAGCACCGGGAGACCCCGCTTCACCAGGAGACCCCGGAGCCGCCGAGGCGTTGATTGCCGGGGCCGCACTGCGCGGTGGCCTGTCCCGGCTTCGGTCGCTGGCGGCCGTCCTGCAGGAACGGCTGCCGGACGAAGAACGCCTCGCCGGCCTGCATGCCCGCGCGGCTGAACTGCAGGGCGGGCTGGCAACGTTGCGGACGTCCAGCCGCTCCAGGGCCACGGCCCTGGCGGCCCTGCGGGTCGAATCCGACGCGCTGCTGGCAGTCCTGGCACCGCTGGAAGAGCTTGCCGCCGACGTCCAGTTGCGCACCAAGGAAGCCGCCGCCGCGGAGGAACTGGTGACGGTCGTAGGCCGTTTTGCCGCCGCCGGCAGGCGCTGCGAAAGCGTGTCCGAACGGCACAGCGCGGCGCGGGAGTCCTACCAGGACCACCGGCAGCGCTGGCTCGATCTGCGGGAGGAACGGCTGGCCAACGCCGCCGCCGAACTTGCGGCCCAGTTGCTTGAGGACCAGCCCTGCCCGGTGTGCGGCAGCCCCGACCACCCCGCCCCCGCCCCGGCCGCGGTGTCGGCCCTCAGCATCGCCGAGGCTGAGCAGGCTGCCCAGGACGACGCCGAAGCGGCCCAGGACGTGGTGGCGGCGCTGGAGCGTGAGCTTGGCGACGTCCGCCAGGAACTGGCAGTCCTGGCCGCCCAGGGCGGTGACACCTTGCCGGAAACGGCCCGCCGTGACGCGCAGACCGCCACGCAGCTGGCAGCCGAAGCCGGGACGGCGGCCACCGAACTGGAAGCCAACCGCGCCCGGCGTGCCGAGCTGCTCGAGGAGATCGCGGCGGCGGAACAGGACCAGGCCGCGGCCGAAGCCCGGATCACCACAACCGAAACCACGCTCGGCGAGGTCAAGGCACAGGCCGTCGACCTGGAGACGGCGCTGGCGCACCTACGGTCCGGCTACGGCACGCTCGGGGCCAGGCTCTCCGCCCTGCGGGGCAGCACCGCGTTGCTGGAGCGCGCCGACGCGGACGCCGGTGCGCTGGACCAGGCCCGCACCCGGCTGGAGGAAGCCCGGGCCCAGCTGGAGCTGGCGCTTCCGGACGCGGGCTTCGAATCGGCGGCCGCCGTCCGCACCGTCCTGCTCGATGCCTCCGAAGCCGCCGGGCTGGACGCCAGCATCCGCGCCGGCCGGGACGAAACGGCCCGGCTGGAGGAACTCTTTGCCGGGGAGGAGCTCATCCTGGCTGCCCGGGAGCTCGAGGAGGAAGGCCCCGCGGACCCGGCAGCCCTCGAAGCCCTGCGGGCCGAAGCCGCACACGCCGGCCGCGCGGCCCGGGAGGCCGCCGTGGCCGCCGGGCTGGCTGCCGCCTCGGTGCGTACCCTGGCCGGGATCAGTGCCCGGTATGCGGAGACCGCGGAGGAAGGCCGGGCACCCCGGGAACGCGCGGCCTTGTGGAGCGCCGTCGCCGAGGCTGCCCGGGGCGGTGGTGACAACACCTACCGCATGAGCCTGAACAGTTACGTCCTGGCCGCCCGCCTGGAACAGGTGGCGGCGGCGGCCTCCGAGCGTCTGATCGGAATGAGCGATGGCCGCTACACCCTGCAGCACACCGACGCCAAGGCCTCGCGGGGGCAAAAATCCGGCCTCGGCCTGGAAGTGGTGGACCAGTGGACCGGCCAGCGCCGCGACACCGCCACGCTCTCCGGCGGCGAGTCGTTCATGGCGTCACTGTCCCTCGCTCTGGGCCTGGCGGACGTGGTGCAGATGGAGTCCGGCGGAGTGGACATCGAAACGCTCTTCGTCGACGAGGGCTTCGGCAGCCTCGACGAACAATCACTCGAGCAGGTGATGGATGCCCTCGAAGGTCTCCGGGACGGCGGCCGGGTGGTGGGCCTGGTCAGCCACGTGGCCGAGATGAAGCAGCGGATCACCACCCAGCTGCAGGTGGTCAAGGGCCGCAACGGTTCAACCCTGCACATCTCCGACGACGTTCCCGCCTGAGGGCCGATATACTGGGGA
>DASSXE010000174.1:0-2857 GCA_035704125.1 Arthrobacter sp. | reverse complement strand
TCGGAGCGGGTCAGCCGGTGCAGGCGTTCCAGCAGCGGTCCGGCGTCGGTGACGTAGCGCCGCACCGCGGAGTCGCTCCAGCCGGCGTCGCCGTACCCATAGAAGCGCATGTGCAGTTCCACGAGGCGGGCCACCGCCTTGATGGTGTCGTTGTCGAAGCGGAGGGCTTTCATCCGTTTGGCCGTCAGCTTGGACCCCACCATGTCGTGGTGCCGGAAGCTCACCGCACCGCCAGTTTCGAAGCGCCGCGTCGCCGGCTTGCCGACGTCGTGCATCAAGGCCGCGAACCGGAGCACGAAGTCAGGGCCCGGCACCGGGCCCTCGGCATCGGTTTCCAGCGCCGCCGCCTGCTCCAGGACCTGCAGGGAGTGCTGGTAGACGTCCTTGTGGCGGTGGTGTTCGTCCGACTCCAGCCGCAGCGCGGAGACTTCCGGGAGGACAAACTCGGCCAGCCCGGTGTCCACCAGCAGGTCGATGCCGGTGCGGGGCCGGGCGGCACTGATCAGCTTCACCAGTTCATCGCGCACCCGTTCGGCGGAGATGATCTTGATCCGGTCGGCCATGGCGCTCATGGCCCGGCGGACGTCCGGGTGGACGGCGACCCCCAGCTGGGACGCGAACCGGGCTGCCCTCATCATCCGCAGCGGGTCGTCGGAGAAGGAGTCCTCCGGCGATCCGGGGGTGGCCAGGGTCGAGGCGTGCAGGTCGCGGACACCGCCGAACGGGTCCACCAGCTCCATCGCAGGCAGCCGCAGGGCCATCGCATTGATGGTGAAGTCGCGGCGCAGCAGGTCATCGGTCAGCGAGGACCCGAACGCCACCACCGGTTTGCGTGATTCGGGGTCGTACGCTTCCGCCCGGTAGGTGGTGATTTCGATCTGGAAGCCGGACTTGCGCATGCCGATCGTGCCGAAGGCGCGCCCGATCTCCCAGTAGTTGTCGGCCCACTTCTTGATCAGGGCCACCGTCTGATCCGGGGTCGCGTCGGTGGTGAAGTCCAGGTCCGGCGATACGCGGCCCAGGAAGAGGTCCCGCACCGGGCCGCCCACGAGGGAAAGCTCGTGTCCGGCGTCGACGAAGCGCTGTCCCAGCTCAAGGACCACCGGGTCCACCTGAAAGTCGACGGTGGGGGAGTCAGTCTGGTGATGTGCGTGCGCCATAGTCTCTTAAGCTTGTCAGAAATCCCGGCCAGCACCACACCACGGCGGCCCGTGAACCCCTGCTGCCGCCGCGGCAACGGGACGGCGCGCCCAATCCGGATTTCCCCGCAGGCCACTTTCCCGTCATGTTTAGGTCATCAAGTCCGGGCAAGAGTAGTTAGAGTGGACTTTATGGCCCATCCCGTACCGAGCGCTCCCGGCAGGAGGACAAACGCACCGTTGCCGTCGGCAATCGGTGCCAATGTCGCGCCGGCGCAGCATCCGGGACAGGCCTCCCTGCCCACCGTCGAGGAAGTCTCCGCCGGCGGCGTCGTCGTGGACACCTCCGACGCCGAATTGCGGGTTGCGATCATTGCCCGGCTCAACCGGGGCGGCCGCCTCGAGTGGTGCCTGCCGAAGGGCCACCCGGAGGGCAAGGAAAGCAACGAGGAAGCCGCCGTCCGCGAAATCGCCGAGGAAACCGGCATCGAAGGCAAGATCCTGGCGCCACTGGGCAGCATCGACTACTGGTTTACCGTCAGTGGACACCGGGTCCACAAAACGGTCCACCACTACCTGCTGCAGGCCACCGGCGGGGAACTGACGATCGAAAACGATCCGGACCAGGAGGCCGTCGACGTGGCCTGGGTCCCGCTCACCGAACTGGCCCGCAAACTCTCCTTTCCGAACGAGCGGCGCATCGCCGACCTCGCCCGGGAAGTCCTGCCCGAGCACCGCTAGCCGCCTCGTGGGCCGTGGTTGCGCCTATTGGTCCGCGCGGGTGAGACGATGAAGACAATGTCTTCCGCCAAGCCCTTGCCCGACGAGCCCGCTCCTTCCGAACCCGCCGCCCCCCAGGCTGCCCGCGCCGGAGAGGCGCGCTCCAGCGCCGTCATGGCCGCCGGGACCCTGGTGTCCCGCTTCCTCGGCTTCGGCAAGACCTGGATGCTGGGCGCCGCCCTGGGCCTGGGCTCCACGGTGACGGATACGTTCATCAACGCCAACAACCTTCCGAACCTGATCTTCCTGCTGGTGGCCGGCGGGGTCTTCAACGCCGTCCTGGTGCCGCAGATCATCAAGGCCAGCAAGGGCCCGGACCGCGGCGCCGACTACATCAGCCGGTTGCTGACACTGGCTGTTGTTGTCCTTTTGACGCTCACCCTGCTGGTCACGCTGCTGGCCCCGACAGTGATTGACCTGACCACGCAGGGGTATTCGCCGCAGCAGAAATCCCTGGCAGTCGCCTTCGCTTTCTGGTGCCTGCCGCAGATCTTCTTCTATGGCCTGTACGCGCTGCTGACCCAGGTACTGAACGCCAACGGCGCCTTCGGGCCGGCCATGTGGGCCCCGATCCTTAACAACATCGTCGCGATCGCCGGCCTGGGCATGTTCATCTGGATCCTGGGAGCCAATGAGGTCAATCCGCACACGCTGGATAACTGGGGTTCCTTCCAGACCTTCCTGGTGGCCGGGTTCTCCACCATCGGCGTGGTGGCCCAGACCGCCATCCTGATGGTGCCGGTCTTCCGGCTGCGGCTGGGCCTGCGCCCGCGGTTCGGCTGGCGCGGGGTGGGCCTGGGACAGGCCGCCAAGCTGAGCGTCTGGACGCTGGCCACCGCCGCCGTCGGGCAGCTCGCGTTCCTCTACGTCATGCGCATCGCGACCATCCCCGGCGCCGAGCGGCTCAGGCTCGAAAGTGCGGGAGAAAACGAAGCCGC
>DASSXE010000122.1:0-5431 GCA_035704125.1 Arthrobacter sp. | reverse complement strand
CATCCAGCCCTCGGCGTCGATCGCTTCCGCCGTCTTGTCCGGCTGGTTCCAGTAGCCCTGCATCACGGAATAGCCGCGGGTGCACAGTTCGCCGATCTCGCCGCGCTGCAGGACCCCGCCGGTGAGGGGGTCCACGATCCTACTCTCCAACTGCGGCATCGTCCGGCCGACGGTCTGCGTGCGCTGGGCCATGGTGTCCACACTGCGGGTCATGGTGGACACGGGCGAGGTTTCGGTCATGCCGTAACAGATGGCCACGTCCCGCATGTTCATCTCGGCAATGACCCGGTTCATCACCTCGATAGGACACAGCGACCCGGCCATGACGCCGGTGCGCAGCGTGGAGAGGTCGTAGGAGGCGAAGTCCGGCAGGGCGAGCTCGGCAATGAACATCGTCGGCACCCCGTAGAGGGACGTGCCGCCGAAGTCCTGCACCGCCTCCAGCGCCGCAGCCGGGGAGAAACCGCGGCCGGGAATGATGGTGGCCGCCCCGTGGCTGAAGGCCGCCAGGTTTCCGATCACCATGCCGAAGCAGTGGTAGAACGGCACCGGCAACACCACCCTGTCGTGCTCGGTGTAGTCCAGCAGCTCACCGATGGAATAACCGTTGTTGAGCAGGTTGCGGTGCGTGAGGGTGGCGCCCTTGGGGAAGCCCGTGGTGCCGGAGGTGTACTGCAGGTTGATGGCATCGTGCGGATCGAGTTCGGCCATCCGGGCCTTCAGTTCCGGGTAGGCGACGTCGTCGGCCCGGCGCAGCAACTCGGCGTAGGTCTGTTCCGCATCGTTCTCCGGGACGCCGGCCGTGAGACCGGGCTGGCCGGCGTCCGGCAGGAACACCAGTTCCCGCAGCTCCGGACATTGCGCGAGGGCCTGCCGGGCCATGCCGGTGTAGTCACTGTTCCTGTCCGACGGGGCCGCGACGAGGGTCCGCATCCCGTTCTGCTTGACCACGAACTCCAGTTCGTGACTGCGGTAGGCCGGGTTGACGTTGACCAGGATCGCACCGATCTTCGCCGTGGCGTACTGCAGGAGCGTCCACTCGGCACAGTTGGGGCTCCAGATACCGATCCGGTCGCCCTTGTTGACGCCGACGGCGAGGAGTGCGCGGGCCAGCCGGTCGACGTCGTCGTTCATCTTGGCATAGCTCCAGCGCCGCGCCTCCCCGCCCGGGACCGCCGCCGCCTCGATCATCGCGTCGTGGTACGGGAACCGGGCGGCAATCCGCTCGAAGTTCTCGCCAATGGTTTCATCGATCAGCGGGACGTCAGTGTCCCCGGCTGTGTAGGCAAGCATGAAGTGACGCTACCAACAGCCCGGCGGCATGAGAAGGCAAAACGTGGAAGTCCTAGGAAATTTTTCGGCTCTCCGCCGGTGGCGCTGCAGCGGCCCGGTAGGGTGGAGAACATGAGCGCTCCCATTGACCTTCTGGCTACTTTCATCCCGAACAAGGGCGAGTTCTTCCGCGTGAAGCTTGCCCTGGAAATTGCCATCGACGAGGTGGTACACGAACCCGGCTGCCTCCGCTACGAATTAACCGAGGCCAACGAGGACAAGCTGGTCCTGACCGAGCAGTGGGCTTCCCAGGAGGACCTGGATAGGCACGCCAAGGGCACGGCCCTCCAGGACCTGAACGAGTCCCTGAGCGCGCTGCTGGCCGAACCAGTGAAGCTGGAAAAGCTCTAACTCGCCGCCGGACCGCGCTGACTCCGGCAGCGCAGCCTCAACCGGCCCGAAACAGCGCAACGCGGGGTCGATCCGCGCCCCGTAACCCCAAAAGGGTGGGAGCGGATCGACCCCGCGTTGCGTTAGATGGTGCTGCGGCGGACTAGGCGTCCGGGATCTGGCTGCCGTCCTGCGTCGTCGCGGCCTCGGCCTGCGAACGGGCCACGTGGGCGTGGACTTCCTCCATGTCCAGGGCTTTGACGGCGTCAATCACCTGTTCCAGCTGCTGGGCGTTCAGGGCGCCGGGCTGGGAGAACACCAGGACCTTTTCACGGAAAGCCATCAGGGTGGGGATCGAGGTGATACCGGCCTCGGCGGCGAGCTGCTGCTCGGCCTCGGTGTCCACCTTGGTGAAGACCACGTCCGGGTGCTTCTCGGAGACGGCCGAATACGTGGGGCCGAACTGCTTGCACGGGCCGCACCACTCGGCCCAAAAATCTACGAGGACAATATCGTTATCCTCGACGGTCGCTGCGAACTGTTCACCTGTAATGTCTACGGTTGCCATGCATCAACGGTACGCGAGACGGCGTGGGATGTCCCCGATGTTTCGCTGTTGGCTCATCCGGCCCCCCGCCGGCCGTGGTCTGTTTGTCCTCAGGCCCAGGCGTGCGGGGCCGGCCTCCGGGCGCCGGGCAGGGCATTCGTTTCGCGCCACTCGTGGAGCCATTCCGGCAGTTCCAGGTCCGCCGGCGGCGTACCGAACTCGCGCAGGATATCCTCCTGGCTCACCGGTTTTCCCCTGCTGACCAGCCGGGTGGCGATGTGGGCCCGGGCGTAAATCTCGCCGTCGACCACCATGCGCTGCTCGAAGTAGATGGCCTTGGCGTCCAGGCCGATCACCTTGGTCTCGATCGTGTACTGCTGCCAGAGCTGCAGCGAGCGCCGGAAGGCGATGGTCTCGCCGGCCACCACCGGGGTCCAGCCGCGCCGGCGCATGGCTTTCCAGGTCCCGCTGCGGGCCATCAGGTCGAACCGGCCCAGGTCCATGAGCGAGAAATACATGCCGTTGTTGACGTGCATGGCGATGTCGATATCGGCCGGCAGGACCCGGAGCGGCAGGCTGGCCGGGTCCCAGATGCTGAGCGGTGGCCGCCGGGAAGCGGTGAGGAGCAGGAAGAGGGTGCGAAGCAGCAGATGCATGGGCTCTATGTTACCCGTGGGTAACTACGGTGCCAACGGTGACGCACGCCGCGCCGCCGTCGGCGCGGATCCACCAGCAGTTCCCCGCGCCGCCCGATCAGGGCGCGCCCCGGAGCGATCATCGCCCCCGGCCCGCACCAGGACCGGGACGATCCCGCAGCGCAGACGGCTCCGTAGCGGCTCACGGTACCCGGCTGCTTCACGTCATTCTTCGGCGATCAACTCCACCTCGAACCCGTCGGAGTTCACCAGGTACGCGGCGAAATGTCCGGAACCGCCTGCGTGGGGGTATCTCTCGGGAAATAGTTCGGTCCAGCCGTGCGCGGGCGCCGCCAACGCCAGTGCGTCCACCTGCTCGCGGCTTCCCGCCCAAAAGGCCAGGTGGTTCAGGCCGGCGTCCGTGCGGCGGTGGGAGCGGCTGCCTAGGTCCGGCGACTCCTCCACCACGATGTAGGCGGAACCGCGCCGCCAGCTCTGCCCGGCAGGCCAGTCCTGGAAAGGCCCGTAACCCAGCGCCGCGAGGAGCCAGCCCCATTCGGTCCGGGCACGGGCAAGGTCCGGAACCCAGAGTTCCACGTGGTGCAGGGCACCGAAGTTCTGGCTGGTCACGATATTCCCCCCTCGGCCTAGTACAGGAGCAGCTGGAACAGCAGGTGGTCCTGCCAGCTGCCGGCGATCTTCAGGTACTGCGGAGCGGTGCCGATCTCCTGGAATCCGGCACGCCGCAGCACTTTTTGTGAGGCCGCGTTGTGCAGCAGGGTGGCCGCCTGAATCCGGTGCAGCCCCAGGGTGGAGCGGGCCGCATCAAGCACATGGCCGACGGCGGCGGTGCAGATGCCGCGGCCGTTCACCTCCTGGTCCACCCAGTAGCCGAGGTTGGCGCTGAGGAACGGGCCCCGCACGATGCCGCTCAGGGTCAGGGTTCCCACGGCCCTGCCCCCGCAGACCAGGACCCACGGGACGCCGGTCCCGGCATCGAACATGCCCAGCTTGGCCACGATGTTGGCGTGCTGGCCGGCTGCGGTGAGGAATTCGGCACTCCGCACCGGCTCCCAGGGCGCGAGATGCGCGCCGTTCCGGCGGTAGGCGTCGGCGAGCGGCCCGGCGTCGGCCTCCCGGACGATGCGCATGCTCACGCCACCGGGCAGGCTGGCGGCCAGCGGTGTTTCGGGATGGGACATCCGTTTATCCTTGCACCGCGGGCTCGTCATTTCCGGCCAGCGCCAGGATCATCCGCTCCATCCGGGCGATGCCGGCGAACCGGCCCGCGTTGTCGGTGACCAGGAGCGAGTCGTATCGGTGGTGCTTCTGCCGCGTCATGGAGCGGGCCAGCGCCTGGTCCAGCGGGGTGTCGAGGTTGACGCGCATGCCCGGGCTCACGACGCCCATCGCGGCGGCGCCGGCGTCCAGCACGGCGACGGGCCGCAGGTGGTCGGCCAACAGTACGACGTCGTCCAGAGCCGGGTTGGCCGCGAACGCCTCGGCGGCCGAAGCGACGCTCGCCGCCGTCATGACCGGTTCGACGACGTCGCGGACGGTGGTCTTCTCCGTCGCGGGCCGCGAGCTGGCCAGCCGGTGCGCGACGTCCAGTTCCAGTCCGGCCCACGGCGGGGCCGGACGGGCAAGGTAGTAGCCCTGAACCAGGGGCACCCCAAGGGAGACCAGCGCGTCGAGCTCCTCGACCCGTTCCACACCTTCGGCCAGGATCCAAGCATCGACGCGGCTCGCGAAGGCTCCGAGCATCCCGATCAGGGCGCGCTTGGCTTCATCCTTATCGACGTCCTGGATCAAGGCCCGGTCGATCTTGATCATGGAAGGGCGCAATGCCAGCAGGTGGCGCAGCCCCGCGTAGCCGGCACCGGCGTCGTCGACGGCGATCAGGGCGCCGGCGGAGCGCAGCTGGTTGAGGTCAGGCTCCAGGTCCACGTACGACTCGATCGGTGTCTGCTCGGTGAGCTCCACGATCAGCCCGCCCAGCTGGCCCTCGCCGCGCCACACGTCGCGGACACACTCCGAGGTCAGCAGCTCCGGCGAGACGTTGAGGGTCAGAAAGCAGTTGGCGGGCAGCGCGGCCCGGGCCTGGAGCGCCGACCGCAGGGCCGCCGATTCCAGCTCGGCGGACTTGCCGTGGTCCCGGGCGGCCGCGAACCACACCTCCGGGTTCTTCTCGGCATAGCCCGGGAACCGGGCGAGTGCTTCATAGCCCACCACGGTGCCCCGGGCCGTATCGACGATGGGCTGGTACGCCGTCGCCAGGCCGTCTCCCCGGCAGGCCGAGGCGAGCAGGTGGGCCCAGTCCGGCGCCGCGGGAGCGCCGTCTTCCGGGCGTGCCCCGCCCGCCCCGGAGATCAACTGACCGTGTGGATGGCTTTTTGGACCGAGGAGACCAGTTCCGGATGAAGTTCGGTCAGCCCGTGGACCGAGGCCGCGTGCGCTCCGACCTGCACCAAAATCTCATCTTCCGTGCTGCAGACCCAGCGGGCTTCACACCCGGGAACCACGTCACCACATGCAAACGATTTCACTTCAGCTCCTATGCTTCAACAAATAACGGCACCACCCTACT
>DASSXE010000431.1:0-3476 GCA_035704125.1 Arthrobacter sp. | reverse complement strand
TAGGCCACCACCGCGGGCATCGCGGCGAACAGGTCCACGGCCTTGGCCATGTTGGCCTCACGCGAGGAGTCCTCGGCCAGCGGGTGGCGTGCGCCCAGCACCGACGCCGCCGTGCGGCAGACATCCATCGGGTGCGCGGTGACCGGGAGGGCATCGATGACCTGCTTCAGCACCGGATCCAGGGCGCGGCCGGCGCGCTCCTTCGCGGTGAATTCCGCCAGCTGCTCCGCGGTGGGCAGCTCACCGTTCCAGAGCAGGTAGGCGACCTCTTCGAAGCTGCACTTCGCGGCCAGTTCCTGGACCGGGTACCCGCGGTAGAGCAGGGAGTTGGTGTCCGGGTTGACCTTGGAGACCGCGGTGTAATCCACCACGACGCCGGCAAGGCCCTTCTTGATCTCATTTTCAGCCATGCTGAAACTCCTTTGTTCCTAAAGCCTGTCGTCCGGCCGCAGCCGGCAGTCCGGTGGGGGTGTCAGATGCCGGGGATCTGGAAATTGAACACCCCGGTGTCAAAGCGGTTGTAGGCCTCGTAGTCGACGAGGTCGTAGAGCCGTGCACGGGTCAGCATGCTCGAAACCTGTGCCTCCTGGGTGCCGTCGGATTTGATCGTCTCCAGAGTACGCTCAGCGGCGCCCATGGCACTACGGAGCAGCGTCACCGGGTAGATGATCATGTTGACGCCGACGCCGGCCAGCTCTTCGACCGTAAACAGGTCGCTCTTGCCGAACTCGGTCATGTTGGCCAGGATCGGCACGTCGACGGCGTCGCGGATCGCCTGGAACTCGGACAGGTCCTTCATGGCCTCGGGGAAGATCGCGTCCGCGCCCGCCTCCACCAGTGCCTTGGCCCGCTGCTGCGCCGCCTCCAGCCCGTCGGTGGCCCGGATGTCGGTGCGGGCCATGATCAGGAAGTTCGGATCCCGGCGCGCGTCGGCCGCGGCGCGGATGCGCTTGGTGGCCGTGTCGAGGTCCACGACGTTCTTGCCGTCGAGGTGCCCGCAGCGCTTGGGGTTGAACTGGTCCTCGATGTGCAGGCCCGCGAGGCCGGCGTTCTCGAGTTCCTGGACGGTCCGCGCCACGTTCATCGGCTCGCCGAAGCCGGTGTCGGCGTCGACGATCGAGGGAAGGTCCGTCATCCGGGCGATCTGCCCGGCGCGGGTGGCCACCTCGGTGAGCGTGGTCAGCCCGATGTCCGGAAGGCCGAGGTCGTTGGCGAGGACGGCGCCGGAGATGTACACCCCGGCGAAGCCCTTCTCCTCGATCAGGCGCGCCGAGAGCGGGCTGAACGCACCCGGGAACTGCGCGATGGTGCCGGAGGACAGGAGCTCGCGGAACTTGATCCGCTTCTGCTCCGGGGTGGTCTTCGAGTACAGCATTAGAAGAGTCCCTTCGGTGCGGCGGCCAGGTCGATCACGCCGTCGGCTGCCTTGATGTTGAGCTGGTCCAGCTCGCCCGCGGCGAGCTCGGGAAGCCGTGCGGCGGCGGCAAGGAAACGCTCGATCTCGGTCTCGTCCACGAGGCCCGCGGCGAGCGTGCGGAACTTGTTGACGTACTGGTCGCGGGCGAAGGGCCGGGCACCCAGCGGGTGGGCGTCCGCGACGGCGATCTCGTCCGTGATGACGGTGCCGTCCTTGAGCGTGATGACGACGGAACCGCCGAAGGCCTTCTCGGCGATGTCCAGGCTGTGGTACCGGCGGGTCCATTCCGGATCCTCCACGGTGGTGACCTTGTGCCAGAGTTCCACCGTGTCCGGACGGCCGGCGCGCTCGGGGGAGTAGGAGTCGACGTGGTGCCAGCTGCCGTCTTGCAGGGCCACCGTGAAGATGTACGGGATCGAGTGGTCCAGGGTTTCGCGGCTGGCGGTGGGGCTGTACTTCTGCGGGTCGTTCGCGCCGGAGCCGATCACGTAGTGCGTGTGGTGGCTGGTCTTGATCAGGACGGATTCGACGTTGGCCGGGTCCGTGACCTCCGGGTGCTCGCCGTGCAGTTTGCGGGCCAGGTCGATCCAGGCCTGCGCCTGGTACTCGGCGGAGTGTTCCTTGGTGTAGGTGTCGAGGATGGCGCGCTTGGCTTCGCCCGCCTCGGGCAGCGGCACCAGGTAGTCGGCGGTGGGGCCGTCCAGCATCCAGGCGATGACGCCGTCTTCGCCTTCGTAGATCGGCACCGGGGAGGTCTGGCCGCGCATGGCGCGGTCGGCGGCCTCGACGGCCATCTTGCCGGCGAACGCGGGAGCGTGCGCCTTCCAGGTGGAGATCTCGCCCTTCCGGGACTGCCGGGTGGCGGTGGTGGTGTGCAGGCCCTGGCCGACGGACTGGAAGATGGTCTCCACGTCCAGGCCCAGCAGCGTGCCGATGCCGGCCGCGGCGGAGGGGCCGAGGTGCGCGACGTGGTCGATCTTGTGCTTGTGCAGGCAGATGGCCTTGACCAGGTTGACCTGGATCTCGTAGCCGGTGGCGATACCGCGGATCAGGTCCTTGCCGCTGGCGCCGACGTGCTGGGCGACGGCGAGGATCGGCGGGATGTTGTCGCCCGGGTGGGAGTACTCCGCGGCCAGGAATGTGTCGTGGTAGTCGAGTTCGCGGACCGCGACGCCGTTGGCCCAGGCGGCCCACTCCGGTGAGACGCGCTCTTCGATGCCGAAGACCTTGGAGCCCTTGCCGCCCGTGCTGGGGCCGTGCGTGAGGGCCTGGGCGCGCGCCGCGACGATGGGGGCGCGGTTCAGGGACGCGATGGCCACCGAGGCGTTGTCGATGACGCGGTTGATCACCATGTCGGTGACCTCGTCGGTGACCTCGACCGGGTCGGCAGCGACCTTGGCGATCTTGTAGGCCAGCTGGTCCTCGCGGGCCAGGTTTTCCTCGCTCTTGTATACGCGGACGTGGTGTTCCTTGACCATGGTGCTCCTTCTAATGGGGTACGTGGGTTGCTTTGACGTGGGAAAGACTGCGGTGCAGGTGCAGCGTGGTGGCGGCCTCGGCCAGCCGCGGGTTGCCCGCGGCGATGGCTTCGGCAATCGCCGCGTGTTCGGCGGCCGCGGCGGTGAGGCGCCCGGCGTCGTCGGCGGCCAGGCGGCGCACCCGGACCAGGTGGACGCGCAGGCTGCGCATCGCCTGGGCGAGGTAGGAATTGGAGATCGCGGCGTCGACGGCGGCGTCCAGCCGGCCGACCAGCTCGTAATAGTCGTGCCGGGCCGGGTCCGCGCCGTTGATCAGTTCCGGCGCCCGCAGGAGCTCGCGGTGCAGCTCCTGGAAGGTGGCGGCATCGCCGCGTTCGGCGGCCAGCGCGGCGGCCCTGCCCTCGAGGGTCTCGCGGAGTTCGAAGAGTTCGTCGATGTCTTCGAGCGAGATGTCGGAAACGACGACGCCGCGGCCGCCCGCCGTCGTCGTCAGGCCTTCCGCGCTCAACCGGCTCAACGCCTCCCGGAGGGGGGTGCGGGAAACCCCCAGCCGCTCGGACTGCTCCACCTCGGCGAGGACC
>DASSXE010000186.1:0-7321 GCA_035704125.1 Arthrobacter sp. | reverse complement strand
GCGGTGTGCGAGATCATCAGCAGCAAACCGACGATGATCCAGTTGGCCAGCAGCGAGGAGCCGCCGGCGGCGAGGAACGGCGTCGTCAGACCGGTGAGCGGGATCAGGCGCGTGACGCCGCCGATGACCACGAAGCACTGGAGTGCGATGGCGAAGGACAGGCCTGTCGCCAGCAGTTTCCCGAACGCATCCCGGGTGCCGAGGGCGGCCCTGAAGCCGCGGGTGAACAGCAACAGGTACATCAGCACGATGGCGAAGATGCCGATCAGCCCGAGCTCCTCACCGAAGGAAGCAACGATCATGTCGCTGTTGGCGAAGGGTACGAGGTTGGGGCGGCCCTGGCCGAGCCCGGTGCCCACGAGGCCTCCGTTGGCCATGCCGAAGAGGCCCTCCACGATCTGGCGGCTGCCGCCGAACTCGCGCCCGTAAACCTCCTCGGTGAAGGCGTTGATCCAGCCGTCGATCCGGAGGGCGACGTGGGAGAAAGCCTTGGCGGCCGCGAAGCCGCCGGCCACCATCAGCACCACGCCGATGATGACCCAGCTGATCCGGCTGGTTGCCACGTAGATCATCACCAGGAACAGTCCGAAGAACAGGATGGAGGTACCGAGGTCGCGCTGGAAGATCAGGACGCCGATGCTGACCAGCCAGGCCATGATCATTGGACCCAGGTCCTTGACCCGGGGGAACTGGACCGGCCCGATCTTCCGGCCGGCCAGCAGGATGAGGTCCCGGTTGGAGGACAAATAGCCCGCGAAGAAGATCGCCAGGGTGATCTTGGCGACCTCACCGGGCTGGAAGGTCATGGATCCCAGCTTGATCCAGACGCTGGCACCGAGCACCTCGCCGGCCGAGATGCCCGGAACGAGCGGCAGGATCAGCAGCACGGCGCTGGCCGCGAGCGAGATGTAGGTGAAGCGGCGGAGAATCCGGTGGTCTTTGAGGAAGAAGATGACGGCGATCGCCACCGCCATGGCCACGAGCGTCCAGCGCAGCTGGTTGTTGCCGGTATCCTCGCCCACCCGGTCCAGGCGGTGGATCATAGCCAGGCCGAGACCGTTGAGGGCCACCACGAGGGGAAGTATTACCGGATCGGCATATTTTGCGCGGAGCCGGAGCACCACGTGGAAGGCCAGGGCGGCGGCGGAGAGCAGCCCGGACTGGAACCAGAAGTCGGTGTCGAAGGCTTTCTGCCGGTCCACGCCCACCAGGGCGTTGGCGCCGATTCCCACCGCAAGGGCGAGGATCAGCAGGACCAGTTCGACGTTGCGGCGCGGCCTGGGCGTGGGATCGATCGGCGTCATTTCGACCCCTCGCAGTTGGTTGGGGTGGCCGAGGGCCGGGCCGATCCGGATGCGGCGGGGGCGGGGGCGGGAGCCGCGGCCGATCCCGAGGGTGTGGCCGTTGCGGCCGGGGACGCCGGTGCGCTGGCGGAACCGGTGCCGCTGGTGGGGGAGGGCGAGGGCGTGAGACATTCGTCCGCCGGCGAGGTCAGGCCGGTGCGTTCGAGGTTTTTCACAATTCTTTGGGCGTCATACAGATCCCTCGCGGGTACCGTCTGGCGCACCCGCTGCTGGGAGAACTCTGGCAGGTCGGACATGCGGATATCGGTCACCGTCTCGAGGGTGGAAAGGGGAATGGGCCCGAGCTGCTGGGAGACCCCGTTGAAGATGGCCACGTGCTGGTCGTGTTCGCCGATGTAGTAACGCGTCTGCGTCCAGGCATACCCGAGCCAGAGTCCGAGTCCCAGCACGACGGCGATGGCCGCGGCAATCGATATGGTCAGCCACCGGCGGCGCTTGACCGGCGGCTTCAGGTCCTCGGCGTCCTCGCGGACCGGATCGGCCTTATGCGTGAGGACCGTGGCGGCGCGGCGGGCCACCGTGCGGCCGGCGATGGACGGGATGGACCCGGATTCGGCGGCGGTGGCAGCAGCGCCCACGAGTTCGTGCGGCCGGCTGGAGAGTTCCTCGCGCAGGACCTCGGCGGAGAGGTGTTCACCCAGGTTCGGGTCGGTTGCGGGTTCCGGCTCGTCGGTCTTGGCCGCCCCGGCTGCGCCGGGTTCCTCCCCGGTGGCGCCGTCCTTGCCGTCGCTATCCCCGGGCGTCGCGCCGCCATAGGTGCTGCCGCTCTCCGCGGCGGGACCTGCGGCCCGGTCCGGCGCCTTCGACGCGGCAGCAGCGGGAACGGCGGCCGGGACGGCGCGCGGCAGGACGACGTCGACGGCGGCGGTGTTGACGTCGTCGGCGGTCTGCTCCGAAATATCGAGAACCACCACCGTGACGTTGTCCGGCGAGCCGGCCTCGAGGGTGAGGTTGACGAGCGTTTCCGCGCACTCCCGCAGGTTTTTGGTCTCGCGGATGGTCCGTTCGACGACGTGGCCGGCCACGTAGTTCAGGCCGTCCGAGCAGAGCAGCCAGCGTTCTCCCGGCTGGACGTCCAGGACGTCCAGGTCCAGTTCGGGGCTGGCATCGACGTCGCCGAGCACGCGCATCAGCACATTCTTATGGGGGTGGGTCTCGGCCTCCTCGGGGCGCAGCCGGCCTTCATCGATCAGCCGCTGGACGAACGTGTGGTCCACGCTGACCTGTTCGAACTCGCCGTTCCGCAGCCGGTAGGCCCGCGAGTCACCGATGTGGGCAAAGTGCAGCTTGCCGCCGGCGAGCAGCAGGGCCGTGACGGTGGTGCCCATGCCGGCCAGTTTCGGGTTCATGTGGACGAGTTCGGACAGCAGCGAATTGGCTGTCTGGATCTCGTCGGCCAGGACGGTGTCCGCCTCGCCGGCCTTGGCGTCGTAGTCGTCGCGGTCGAGGTGGATCATGTCCAGCACGGTTGCGGCCGAGGCCACGTCACCGCCGGCGTGCCCGCCCATGCCGTCGGCGACGACGGCGAGGTGGCGGCCGACGTAGGCCGAGTCGTCGTTCTTCGAGCGCACGCGGCCGACGTCGGAACGGGCGGCGTAGCGCATGATCAGCGGCCGCTCCGGGGCAGGTGCTGCCTGGTTGGCGGGTTTTTGCGGGGCAGCCACGGCTACGGCCTCAATTCAATGACCGTCTTGCCGATTCGCACGGGGACACCCAGCTCCACCGGAAGGGCCCGGGTCAGCTGCTGCTCTGCGAGATAAGTGCCATTGGTGGAACCGAGGTCCTCGATGAACCAGCGGCTGCCCTGCGGGAACAGGCGGGCGTGCCGGCCGGAGGCGTAGTCGTCCTCAAGGACGAGGGTTGCCTCCTGGGCGCGGCCCAGCAGGATGGGGTTGGCAGCCAGCGGCAGCGTGGTGCCCTTGAGCGGGCCCTCGGTCACCACCAACTGGCGGGCCTGCTGCTTGACCGGAGCCGGCGGCGGCTCGGCCAGGGACGGATTGCGGCGCACCTGCCGTGCGGTGGGAGCACCGGCGGCGGCTTTACGGCCGATCATGAGGTCGCGGCGCATGGCGGACACGATGCTGAAAATGAGTACCCAGAGCAGGATGAGGAACCCGAAACGCAGGGCCGTGATGGTCAGTTCACTCACGGGCGGCCGCCCGGGCTGGCGGGCAACAGGCGGAAGATGATTTTGGTCCGTCCCATGGTGATGGTGGCGCCGTCGGAAAGCTCCGAGGAACCCACTACTTTGTGGCCGTTCACGTAGCTGCCGTTGGTGGAACCCAGGTCGATGGCTTGTGCGGTGCCGTGGCCGGATTGAATCTCCAGGTGCCGGCGGGAAACGCCGGTGTCGTCAATCAGGATGTCCGCTTCCGAGGATCGTCCCAGGACAACAGAGGGTGCGTTCAGCGAGTACCGCTGGCCATTGATGTCCAGCACGGGCTGGAGGCTGACGGGCTGCCGGGTCGGCGCCACCGGCATCGGGGCCTGCGGTGCGGGCTGGGCGGGTGAACCGCCGGATTTTTCGGTGCGCGAGGTGATGTCAAAATCGCCTGCCTTGCGCTCCGCGTCGCGGCGGAAGCTGATCCGCACCGGGCCCTGAAGGGTGTAGCCCTGGCTGCGGACGTGGTTGATGACGACGTCGCACAGCTCCTCGGCCAGCGGCGTGCCCCATTCTTGCGCACGCTCGAAGTCGTCGCCGCTGAGCAGCACGTCGAACACGTTGGGGGCCAGGGTGCGGCCGGCGGCGATGGTGATTGCCTTGTCGTCCACCTCACGGCGGAGGTGGCTGGCGATCTCAACCGGCTCGACCCGCGCTCGGGAACCGGTGGAGAAGACGCCTCGGACGGCCTTTTCAATGCCGCGCTCGACCTTGTCCAGCAAGCCCATGGTCCTTCTCCTTTCCTGACGGCTGCGGGGCAGCGTTTTGTTCCGGAACTCGGTTTCCAACAATCGCGGGAGTCCGCCGGGATCGGGCACTCCTACATCAGATACTACTGGGCATGGCTGGGAATGGCCTCAATGCGGCCCGCCGTCCGGGTCGGGAAAGATTGCACCCGACCCGCGCTGACATGGGCGGATGCCCGGGCGGTCGCGCGGCTGCCGGGGCCGGGGGCGGTGCTGCGGGGCGGCCCGGCAGGGGATCTCCGGCGGTCCCCGTGAGCGGCTTCCAACCCCGCTCACGGGCGCCTCCGGAGGCCGATTGGTGTTTTCCGGCAAGTGTCCGTTATGCTTGATCTCGCTGCTTTCACGAGGTGGAGGTTCCGGATTCCGGGGCTGAGCTGAGCGGAAGAAGTTGCGCGCGAGTGGCGGAACGGCAGACGCGCTGGCTTCAGGTGCCAGTGTCCGAAAGGGCGTGGGGGTTCAAATCCCCCCTCGCGCACGCACTGAAAGAACCCCGGTCTTAGGATCGGGGTTCTTTCTTTTAAGCTCCCGGTTTAAGCCCGAGGGCAGGCGTTTACCGACTGTAGTTCCAACGTCGTCGGCGGGAAAGACTTTTCCCAGCCCGTGTTCATGTCCTGTCCAGCAGCAGATCCCCTACCGTTCAGTAGGCACGGTGAGCATGGGGCGGGTGAATTCACCATGTAAAGCCCACGAGGCGGCCACCCCCGCCCTTTCGCCCAGCCGCCGGGGATTCCTGGCCGCCGCCATGACCGGCGCCGCCATCACCCTGGCGCCCATGAGTTTCGCTGCCGCCGCCGAGGGCAGCGCCAAAACCAAGACCATCACCGGCCACCTTGATCCCGGCGCCGCGGACTTCGTCTACCTTCCCGTCGAGGTCCCGGCAGGTGTCAACAAGATCAGCGTCAGCTACAGCTACAGCAAGCCCACCGTCGCGGCCGGCCTGCTCAACAACGCCTGCGACATCGGTGTCTTCGATGAAAAGGGAACGGCGCTGGCCGGCAAGGGCTTCCGCGGCTGGTCCGGCGGCTTCCGGACCGAGTTCTTCATCAGCAACGCCGAAGCCACCCCCGGCTACCTGCCGGGCCCGGTCGCCAAGGGAACCTGGAACATCGCCTTGGGTCCCTACCAGGTGGCCGAACAGGGACTGGACTACACGGTCAACGTCACCCTGGACTTCGGCCCCGACGCCGCAGCCTACCGTCCGCAGTACCCGCCGCAGCAGGTCACCGGCAAGGGCCCGGGCTGGTACCGCGGCGACGCGCACCTGCACACCGTGTTCTCCGACGGCAAGCGCACCCCGGCCGAGGTCGCCGCGGGTGCCCGCGCCGGACGCCTGGACTTCATGATCAGCACCGACCACAACACCCCGGCCTCCCATGGTGCATGGGGTCCGCTGGCCGGAAACGACCTCCTGATCCTTACCGGAGAGGAGGTCACCACCCGCAACGGCCACTACCTGGCACTCGGCCTGCAGCCCGGCGAATGGATCGACTGGCGCTACCGCGCCCGGGACAAGGGGTTCGAGCAGGAGGCGCAGCGGATCCACGCCTCCGGCGGCCTGGTGGTACCGGCACACCCGTATTGCCCGTACGTCGCCTGCCGTTGGAAGTTCGGTTACGACGATGCCGACGCGGTTGAGGTCTGGACGGGGCCGTGGACCGCCGACGACGAGTACGCCATCAACTCGTGGGACTCCATGCTGGCCCAGTCCGCCCGGACCGGCGCACGGTGGCTGCCGGCGATGGGGAACAGTGACGCCCACAGCGCACCCCAGGTCATCGGCTTCCCGCACAACGTCGTGTACGCCAAGGCGCTGTCCCGCGACGGCGTGCTCGAGGGCATCCGCAACGGCCGGAGCTGGATCGCGGAGTCCGCCGATATCTCCCTGGACTTCAGCGTGAGCTCGGGCGGCCGGAATGCCGGCGTCGGGGAACGGCTCCAGGCCGCCCCGGACGCGCGCGTCACGGTCACGGCCAAGGTCACCGGGGTGCCCAACGGCGTCGTCCGTTTCATCACCGACGAGGGCCAGACCCAGCAGGTCACCCTCCCCGCCTCCGGTACGGGCGTCAGCACCTGGATCACCACGCCCCAGCTCGCCGCGTACGTGCGGGCCGAGGTCCGGCACCCACTGCCGGACGGATCGGCAAGCAACGGCACGGCGATGGGAACCACGCTCCAGCTGGGGCCCATGGCGGCGCTGACCAACCCGGTCTTCCTCGACGCGAAGTAGGCATCTACCACCGGCCGCGGCCCCGCCAACAGGGGGTGCCGCGGCCGGTTGGAGTTAACCCGGCGGTCAGGACCGGAGCGCCCCGAAGCCTGCGATCAGGGCCTCCAGGCCCAGGCTGAAGGCTGCGTCCGCCTGGTTGGCGTACCCCTGCGCGCCGAGGCTCGCGACCGCCGCGGTGAAGTTCGGCGTCGAGTCCGCCAGGCTGCCGGCGTCGAAGATATCCGCCGGTGCCGTCACATCGTAGGCAGAGCCGAAGATGAAGGATTCCAGGGCCACGATGGCCGAAACGATCCGCTCCCGCGGGAATCCGGCGCGGCTGAAGCCGGCGCTGACGGCCTCATACATGGCCAGGGTCTTGGGTGCATCCGCCACCGGCAGCACGGCGATGACGGGGATCAGCGGGGTGTGCCGGGAAAATACGTCGCGGTAGCTCCAGGCCCATTCCCGCACGGCCTGCTCCCACGGCGCGGTGTCGAAGGCGGCGACGTCCACGAAGGAGGTCAGGTGGTCCTGCACCAGGACCAGGACCTCACGCTTGGATGTCACGTGGTTGTAGAGGGCCGACGGCGCCACGTTCAGGGTCCTGGCAAGGGCGGCCATGGTGAAGCCGTCATACCCGCTCTTGCGGACCAGCCGAAGTGCGGCGGCGGTGATGCCGTCCTGGTCCAGGACGGCCGAGGCGGGCCGGCCCGCCCTGCGCCGGGACGCGGCGTCAGAGCGGTGCGGTTCCGTGGGGGCGCTGCTGGCTGCCGGCATTCCGGACCTTTCTACTGGATGTCCTCTGGATTATTCCACTGGCGGCGATGACTTCGCGCCGGGCTCT
>DASSXE010000172.1:0-3711 GCA_035704125.1 Arthrobacter sp. | reverse complement strand
CCCGGACCGGTGTTCCGGGTGTCCTTCGGGGCCCGCTCCGGCTGGCCGGTGCCGTGGCCGGAACCCCCGGTGCCCTGCCCGGCGCCGCCGGTGCCCTGCTGTGAAGCCGTCATGTTTTCCCTTGCCTCTTTCACGTCAGTACCAGATCTGGTTCATTCGGGCGGCCATGACCAGGGCGGTCACGCCCACGGCCGCCAGCACGAAGTTGCTCCACCGCGTGCGCTCCGCGATGGCCCAGTAGACCGCTCCGACCGGAAGCATCAGCGCCGTCAGCAGGTAGCCCCAGAATTCCCAGGGCTCCCCCGCGATGTGTTCGCCCGACGCGACCCGGACGATCGATCCGACCAGATAGACCAGCAGGGCGAGCTCGACCGCCGCCACCGAGAGGATGGTCGTGTCGTTCGGTGCCTTCTTCAGGATGCCGGCACCGGCACAGAGGACGGTGGAGATCAGCCCCACCACCAGAATGATGTAAAAGTATGCGTCCATCGCTACCCCGCCGGCTTTCCGGCGGCCGGTTTCTCGTTATCCGGCGCGAAGACCAGCACCGGCTTGGCGTAGTTGCCGGCGTCCGCGAGCAGGGCTACCAGCGACCCGTCGGGGGCGAAGGCCGCCGCGGGCTTCTCCGCCGTGGCAGCCTCCGGCGAACCCGCCGGGGCGCCGGCCGCGATCCGGCGGCCGAAGGAGAGCTCCGTGGTTTCCTCGTCGCTGAGTTCCCGGTTGGGCATCAGCGCCCGGGCGGCCTGCGACATTTCCAGCAGGTCCAGCTCCTCGGCCAGCTCCTCCAGGGTACGGGCCTGGTCCAGCGTGTACGGGCCCACCTGCGTGCGTCGCAGCGCGGTGAGGTGGCCGCCGACGCCGAGCCCGTCGCCCAGGTCGCGGGCAAGCGCACGGATGTACGTGCCGGACGAGCACTCAACGGTCACGTCCAGGTCCAGCGCTGCCCCGTCCGGGCTGCGCCGCAGCTCGTGGATCTCGAAACGGTGGATCGTCACAGGCCGGGCGGCAAGCTTGACCTCTTCGCCCGAGCGGACCCGGGCGTAGGCGCGCTCGCCGTTGACCTTGATGGCGCTGACGCTGCTGGGGACCTGCTGGATGTCGCCGGTGAGCGCCGCGACGCCTGCCCGGACGTCGTCTTCGGTGACTGCGGCGGCGCTGTGGGTGGCGGTTACCTCGCCCTCGGCGTCGTCCGTCACGGTCGACTCACCCAGGCGGATGGTGGCGGTGTACGTCTTGGAGGTGCCGACGATGTAGGTCAGGAGCCGGGTGGCCTTGTTGACGCCGAGCACCAGGACGCCGGTGGCCATCGGGTCCAGGGTTCCCGCATGGCCCACCTTCCGGGTACCGGCAATCCGCCGCATCCGCCCAACCACATCGTGGCTGGTCCAGCCTTGCGGCTTATCCACTATCACCAGTCCAGAAAGCACGCCTCCCAGTATATGCGCGGCGCCACCGGTCCAGCTCCGGCGGCCGGACGGCGGCTAGGATGGCAAACATGCCTGAGCTTGCCGCCCACGTCCGCGACGTCCCCGTCAACCAGATCCGCGAGATCACCGAAGCCGCCTGGCACACCCCGGGCGCCATCGTGCTGAGCATCGGCGAGCCCGGTTTCGCGCTCCCACGGCACGTCCTCGAGGCAGGTATGGCGTGCCTGGACCGCGACGAAACCAACTACACGCCCAACGCCGGCATCCCCGCGTTGCGGGAAGCGTTCGCGGCGAGGTTCCGGGAGCACAACGCGACCGACGTCGGAGCCGACCGCGTGTACGTCGTCGACGGCGCCCAGCAGGGACTGCACTTCGCGATGAGCCTGCTGCTCTCCCCCGGCGATGAGATCCTGGTCCCCAACCCGGGCTACCCCACCTTCGCCATGACCTCCAGCTTGCTGCACGCCGTCCCGGTCAGCTATCCGCTCTACCCCGAACACGCCTTTCAGCCGCGGATCGAGGACATCGAGGCGCTGATTACCGCCCGCACGCGGGTGCTGGTCCTCAATTCGCCTTCCAACCCGCTCGGCGCCGTGCTCGGCGAGGACCTGACGCGGAACCTGGTGGAGCTGGCCCGGCGGCACGATCTGTGGATCATCTCGGACGAGTGCTACGAGGCCTTCACCTACGATGTGCCGCACGTCAGCCCGGCCCGCTTCGACAGCGACGTTCCCGGCGAAGCCCGCGTGTTCACGTCCCTGACGCTGTCCAAGACGTACGGGCTCACCGGCCTCAGGATCGGCGCCCTGATCTGCCCGCCCGGCCTGGAGCAGCAGATGAACAACGTGATGGAGGCGATCGTTTCCTGCGTCGCCTCGCCCTCGCAGTACGCAGCCCTTGCGGCGCTGACCGGCCCGCAGGATTACGTCAGCCACGCGCATGCCCACTACCGGACCAACCGAGACGCCGCGTCCGCGGTGCTGGAGTCCAGAAGCATCCCCTTCCTCACGGCCCAGGGAGCCTTCTACCTCTGGGCGGACATGTCCCACGTCAGCGGCGGGGACGTCCGAGCCTGGGTGCGGCAGTTCCTCGCCGACGCCGGCGTCGCCGTCGCGCCCGGCACGGCGTTCGGTTCGATCGGCGAGGGCTGGATCCGGATCGCCCTGTGCGGCGGCACGTCGGAGCTGGTTGAGGGCTTGAACCGGCTGCCGGCGCGGGCACCTGCCCCGGTCACGGAGTCCCTACCGCAGGATGCGGCCAGGCAGTAGCCTGAGCCGACACGGGCCGGCGTCCTCGGGGGCCGGCCGGCAGCCGACTACACAAACGTCAAGGAAGGAAACACCGTATGTGGTGGCAGGACTTGCTGTGGGGCATCTGGAACGGGCTCACGGCCTGGATCATCCTCATCGCCCACGTCTTCGGGGCGTGGAAGGAATTTCCCTTCTACAACACGGGGCGGGCCGGAAACTGGTACGACTTCGGCTTCCTGCTGGGCTTGGGCTCGCCCCTGCTTGGCCGCCTTGGCGCACGACGGCGGCGCTGACGTCCGCATAGGGCGGGGGCCTAGAGCCTGATCTCGTCCTCCGGCGTCGCGGCCGGGGCGGGAGGAGCGGTGAAGGACATCCGCACGATGAAGTGGCCTTCGGCGCAGTTGCGGGCGATGATCGCGCCGGCATCCCCGGCCAGCTTCACACCGAATTGCAGCTCCAGATGCTCCGGGGCCAGCTCACGCATTACCTCGGCGGCGGCGCGGGCGGCCGGCCTGACCGCGGCCAGCGCGTCTTCCAGCCGACGCCCGGCCTCCAGGATGCCGATCTCGTTCCGGGCCGGCCGCTCGACGCCGAAGCTGCCCTCGTCGACCTCCACCAGCACGGTTCCGGAGCCCACCTCGTACCGCAGAATTTCCGTCACGGCCTGCTCCCCTCGGTCCTGCCCGCCAGCGCGTCATCGAGCCAACTGCGCAGCGCCGCGGCGGGAGGCGCTCCGGCCTGGCGCGCAACGACCTTGCCTCCCGTGATCACCAGCATGGTGGGGATCGCCTGAACGTCGAACCGGCGGGACAGCAAGGGGGACGTATCGACGTCGACTTTGACCAACTTGACCTGGCCGGCCCGCTCCTGGGCGAGGCGGTCCAGCACGGGGCTGACCATGCGGCACGGGCCGCACCAGGCGGCCCAGAAGTCCACCAGGGCGGGCACCGGCGATTGCTCCGCGACCGCGGCGAAGTCGGCGTCTCCGGCCGCGACGATCCACGGCAGGTCGCGGCGGCATTTGCCACACCGCG
>DASSXE010000175.1:0-6683 GCA_035704125.1 Arthrobacter sp. | reverse complement strand
GAAAAGGCGCAGCGGACGGGAGAGCTCGCGGGCCAGGACGACCTTCTGCTGGTTGCCGCCGGAGAGCGTCCCCACGGCGGCCGAGACCGACGGGGTGCGGACGTCGAATTCCTCGACCTTCCTGGCCGCGTTCTCCGCGATGATGCCCGGCTTCATGCCGAGGCCGCGCGCGAAGGGCGCCTTGTCGTAGAGGTCCAGAATCATGTTTTCGGAGATGGTGAAGGTGCCGACGAGCCCGTCCAGGGTGCGGTCCTCGGGGACGAAGCCGACGCCGGCGCCAAGCACGTGCTTGACGCTCTTGCCCAGCAGTTCCTCGCCGTCGAGGGTGATGGAGCCGGCGACGTGCGGCTGTACGCCCAGGATGGCCTCGGTCAGTTCCGTCTGGCCGTTGCCCTGCACACCGGCGATGGCGAGCACCTCGCCCTTGGCGATGTCGAAGGACAGGTCGTCGACGACGTGCTGGCCGTTGTGGTCCGTCACGGTCAGGTTCCGGACCTTGAAGGTCACCTCGCCGGTCCTGGCCGGGGCCTTGTCCAGGGACAGGCTCACCGCGCGGCCCACCATGGCGGAGGCCAGTTCGGTGGGGGAAGCCGACGGGTCGGCCTGGCCCACCACCTTGCCGCGGCGGATGACCGTGATGGTGTCAGAGATGGCTTTGACTTCACGCAGTTTGTGGGAAATGAAGACGATCGACTTACCGTCCCGCTTCAGCTGCCGGATGATGTCCAGGAGTTCATCGGTTTCCTGCGGCGTCAGCACGGCGGTGGGCTCGTCCAGGATGAGCACTTCGGCGTCGCGGACCAGGGCCTTGATGATCTCGACGCGCTGCTGGACGCCGACGGGGAGGTCCTCCACCATGGCGTCGGGATCGACGTCGAACCCGTACTGGTCCGAGATGCTGCGGATCTTCTCGCGCGTGGCATCCAGGTTGAGCAGGCCCGCGGCCTTGGTGGTCTCGTTGCCCAGCGCCACGTTCTCGGCCACGGTGAAGACCGGGATGAGCATGAAGTGCTGGTGGACCATGCCGATGCCGGCCGCCATCGCCTCACCGGGGTCCTTGAACACGACCGGCTTGTCGTCGACCAGGATCTCACCTTCGGTCGGGTCGTACAGGCCGTAGAGAACGTTCATCAGGGTGGATTTCCCTGCGCCGTTTTCTCCCAGCAGGCAGTGCACCTGCCCCGGTTCGACGACCAAATCGATGTGGTCATTGGCTACCAGGGACCCGAATCGCTTCGTGATCCCTTTCAGTTCGAGTTTCAAAACCCCAACCAATCTGTGTGTGTATTGATCTGCTCCGGCGCGCTGTCGGCGGCAGGGCAGCGGGTAATCCCAGCCTAGTGTCACGGGTGGTTCCTGGGCAGGGCGGGCCGCAGGCAAGAAGCTGCCAGCAAAACAGAACGCGCTGCCCTTCGGCCGAGGTAACGGCGGAAGGGCAGCGCGCCCCGCGGTTGTGTGCTTACTTGGTCGGGCTGGACTTCGACTCGACCTTGACGTTGCCGGAGATGATGTCCTTCTTGAGCTGGTCCAGTTCGCTCTTGAGGTCTGCCGGAACAGCGGAGTCGAGGTCGTGGAACGGAGCCAGGGCCACGCCGCCGTTTTCGAGGGTTCCGATGTACGGAGTGGCGTCGAACTTACCGTCCTTGTCGTCCTTGATGACCGACTCCACAGCGGTGGACATGGTCTTCTGGACGGAGGAGAGGATCACGGACTTGTATTCCGCGGCGGTGAGGTAGCCGTCGGAGTCAACCCAGATCAGCTTGGCGTCCTTGCCCTTGGACTTGGCGTCGAGGATCGCGCTGCCGGCGCCGCCGCCGACCGGTCCGGCCACCGGCAGGACGATGTCGGCGCCCTGGTCCAGGAAGCCCTGGGTCAGGACCTTGCCCTTATCGACCTGCTTGAAGTCACCGACGAAGGTGCCGTCCTGCTTGTCCTTGTCCCAGCCGAGGAGCTGGACGTTCTTGCTCTTCTTCTGGTTGTAGTACTTCACGCCGTCGGCGAAGCCGTCCATGAAGATGGTGACGGTGGGGATGTTGATGCCGCCGAAGGTGGCGACCTTGCCGGTCTTGGAGGTGCCGGCGGCCAGGTAGCCGGCCAGGAACGCGGCCTGGGCCGTGTTGTAGACGATCGGCTTGACGTTCTTGGGGAACGTGGGGTCGTTGTAGTCGATGATCGCGAAGTGGTTGTTCGGGTTCGCGGTCGCGATGGACTTCGTGGCGTCGCCGAGCAGGAAGCCGACGGTGACGGTCAGCTTGCAGCCCTGCTGGACCATGGAGCGGAGGTTGGGGTCGTAGTCCGTGTCGGCCTTGGACTGAACGTGCTTCTCGTTGATGCCGAGGTCCTTGGCTGCGCTCTGCAGGCCCTCGTAGCCGGACTGGTTGAACGACTTGTCGTCGAATCCACCGGAGTCGGAGACCATGCAGGCGGTGTAGTCCGATTTGGTCGCTGAACCTGATGCGCTGGACGAGGACGGGGCGGCCCCGCAGCCGGTCAGCAGCAGGGCGGCCGCGCCCGCGGTGGCGACGCCGGCCATGGAACCGCGCTTGAAGGTTGCGCGCAGTGAGTTCTTCAAAGTTCCTCCAGGAAGGGGTAGGCGCTGCGAAGGGGATTCAATGAGTGTCCGCTTACGGTAACTGGTCCCGAAACACTGTTGTCACTGGGCCCATCGCAGCACTGCGCCGAAGCGCACTGATGCCAGTTACTTTAGTGTCACAGAACACGTCGAGTAACACAGTTCACAGCTGTTTCCCAGATTGTTGAGAAGTTGTTACCAACCGCGGACACTACCCTCCGGCGGCACAGGCAGGGCCCCGAACTCGGTGAGTTCGGGGCCCTGCCTGTGCCCGCTAGATGCGGACGAGCATCTTGCCGGTGTTCTTGCCGTCGAGCAGGTCCATGAAGGCCTGCGGGGCGTTTTCCAGGCCGTCGACGATGGTCTCGTCGTAGCGGACGGTGCCGTCGGCCAGCCAGCCGGAAAGCTTCTCGACGAACTCGCCCATGTACTGCCAGTAGCCGCCGACCAGGAAGCCCTTGAGGGTCAGCTGCTTGCCGATCGCGAGCATGAGGTTCCGCGGGGCCGGCGTCGGCTCGGTGGAGTTGTACTGCGAGATGGCGCCGCACATGGCGACGCGGCCGCCGACGTTGAGCACCGACAGGGCGGCTTCGAGGTGCTCGCCGCCGACGTTGTCGAAGTAGACGTCGATGCCGTTCTCCCCCGCGGCTTCCTTCAGCAGGTCGCGGACCGGGCCGTCGTGGTAGTTGAACGCCGCGTCGAAGCCCAGCTCCAGCAGGCGGGCCACCTTTTCCGGGGAACCGGCACTGCCGATCACGCGGGAAGCGCCCATGGCCTTGGCGATCTGTCCGACCAGCGAGCCGACGGCGCCCGCGGCACCGGAGACGAAGACAGCCTCGCCGGGCTTGAATTCGGCGACCTTGAGCAGGCCCGCGTAAGCGGTCAGGCCGGTCATGCCCAGCGCGCCGAGGAAGGCCGACGCCGGCGCCAGGTCGGTGCGGGCGGGCGAGGTGGCGGCGGCGTCCAGGACCGCGTATTCGCGCCAGCCGAGGCTGTGGACGACGGTGTCCCCCACCGCACGGTCGGCCGAGCGGGAGGCGATGACCTCGCCGACGGCGCCGCCTTCCATGGCGGCATCCAGGGCGAACGGGGCGGAGTAGGACTTCACGTCGTTCATCCGGCCGCGCATGTACGGGTCGACGGAGATGAAGAGGTTGCGGACCAGTACCTGGCCGTCCTGCAGCTCCGGCAAAGCCGACTCGGCGAGGCGGAAGTTCTCCGGAACGGGCCGGCCGTGCGGGCGGGACGCCAGCTGGATCTCGCGGGTGGTGGCGGGGACGGTGCTGTTCTCGGTGCTCATGCGGCGACCTCCAGGATCTTGATGTCTACGGTGATGTTGCCTCGGGTGGCGTTGGAGTAGGGGCAGACCTCGTGGGCCTTCGCGACCAGGGCCTCCGCGGTTTCGCGGTCCACGGCCGGGAGGGCGATCTCGAGTTCGGCGGCGATGCCGTAGCCGGCGCCGCCGTCGAGGGCACCCAGGTGGATGCGGGCGGCGACGGCGGAGTCGGTGAGGTCCGCCTTCTGCTGGCGGCCCACCAGGCGCAGGGCGGAGTGGAAGCAGGCGGCGTACCCGGCGGCGAAGAGCTGCTCCGGGTTCGTGCCTTCGCCGCTGCCGCCGAGTTCCACGGGGCTGGCGAGGGTGACGTTGAGCTTGCCGTCGGACGTCTGGGCGTTGCCGTCGCGTCCTTCACCGGACGCGAGCGCTTCCGCGGTGTAGAGGGGCTTCATGGGGTTCCAATCTGTTGAGGTAGGGAAAAGTCAGGGGTCCGTTGGTCAGTGGCCGGCCTGCAGGGCGGCGGTGAGCCGGCCCAGGGTCTCGCGGAGCTGGTCGAGTTCGACGGCGGAGAGTCCGGCGGCGTCGGCCAGGCGCTGGGGAATGCCGGCGGCGCGGTCGCTGAGGGCCGAGCCGGCCGCGGTCAGGAAGACCTCCACCCGCCGCTCGTCGGCCGCGGACCGCCGTCGTTCGACGAAGCCGAGCGCTTCCAGCCGCTTGAGCAGCGGGGACAGCGTCCCGGAGTCCAGGCCCAGCTCCGCACCGAGTTCCCGGACGCTGCGCGGCTGCTCCTCCCAGAGGACCATCATGGCGAGGTACTGCGGGTAGGTCAGTCCGAGCTCTTCCAGCATGGGCCGGTAGGCTGCGGTCGCGGCGCGGGACGCCGAGTAAATGGCGAAGCACACCTGCCGGTCCAGGCGGGGCACATCGAGCCGGGGTGCTCCGGAACCGGAAGCCGGGGATTCTGCGGACGTGGTCATGGATCCACCGTACGCCCGGTTTAGGTTGTGCGCAACTCAGTTGCGCACAACTCAATGCCGCGCAGCCGTCCGCCCGCCGGACGGCCGGGATTGGCTGGGATCAGAGGTCGCGGAGGGTCCGCAGCGCGGCCGCGGTCAATACCCTGATGCCGAGACCCAGGGCACGTTCATCCAGGATGTAGTCGCCGCGGTGCAGGTCGTATTCTTCCCCGCCGGGGGTCTTGGTGCCCAGCCGCATCATGGCCCCGGGCAGGTCGGCCAGGAACCAGGCGAAGTCCTCCCCGCCCATGGACTGCGGCGTCAGCACCACGGAGCTCTCGCCAAGCTCGGCGCGGGCCGCAGCCTCGATCAGCGCCGTCTCGTGCTCGGAGTTCACCACCGGCGGGACGCCGCGGGTGTGTTCCAGGTGCACGTCAACGCCGTAGGGGGCGGCGATCTGCTGCACCACCTCGTCGAGGATCCTGCCGGCGCTGTGCCAGGCGTCCCGGTCCAGGCAGCGCATGGTGCCGGCCATGTAGCCGCTGGCGGGAATCGCGTTCGGGGCCGCCCCGGCCGAGATGTGGCCCCACACGACCGAAACGCCGCTGCGGACGTCCACCCGGCGGGACAGCACGGCCGGCACGTTGATGGCGATCTGGGCGAGGGCGAAGACGAGCTCTTCGGTCAGGTGCGGACGGGAGGTGTGGCCGCCGCGGCCGGTCAGTTCGATCTTGATGGTGTCCGAGGCCGAGGTGATGGCACCGATCCGGGTGCCGATCTTGCCGACGTCGATCCGGGGGTCGCAGTGCAGCGCGAGGATCCGGGGAACGCCGTCCAGCACTCCCTGCTCGATGCAGGCGTGCGCGCCGCCGGGCATGGTCTCCTCGGCCGGCTGGAAGATGATCCGCACCGTGCCGCCCAGCGGCGACGCCTCATGCATCCGCTGCAGGACCAGGGCGATGCCGAGCATGGTGGCGGTGTGCACGTCGTGGCCGCAGGCATGGGTCACGCCGTGGTTCCTGGAGGCGAAATCCAGCCCGGTCTCTTCGATGATCGGCAGCGCGTCGATGTCCCCGCGCAGCGCGGTGGCGATGGGGCCCTCGCCCACGTCGACGGTCAGCCCGGTGCCCTCCAGGAGCCGCGGCTTCAGTCCGGCGGCCTCGAGGCGCCGGGCGAGCCGGTCGGTGGTGCGGAATTCCTTGAAGGACAGCTCCGGGTGTGCGTGGAGGTCACGGCGGAAGTCGATCAGCTCCGGCAGGAGCGGCTGCAGCCACGGTTCCACCAGGGTCGTCGGCTCGGCTTCAGTAGTGTAATTACGCACACAATCACTGTAGCCACAGTCCAAAAAATAGCGGCATCCCGGTCGGCGCGTTACGCACGGCCACCCGGGCCCCAACGGGCCCGGGCGGCAGCGCGGCGGCGTTCAGCCGCGGGTCTACAGGACGTCCGTGTCGCCGCTGGCCTTGAGCGCGTCCACCGCGGCCTTGACCCGCTGCGAGTGCGCCTTGGTGGTGACCAGGAGGGCATCCGGGGTATCGACGATCACGACGTCCTTGATCCCGATCAGGGCGATCACGCGCTTGGTATCGGTCACCACCACGCCGCTGGCGTTCTCGGTGAAGACCCGGGCGCCGGCGCCGATCACGGTGACCTCGTCGACCTCCTTGGCGCTGTTGAGCCGCCCGACGGAGGCGAAGTCTCCGACGTCGTCCCAGCGGAAGGTGCCGGGCACGACGGCGACATCCCCGGCAGCGGCGGCAGGCTCGGCCACCGCGTAGTCGATGGCGATCTTCGGCAGGGTCGGCCAGACCCGGGCGGTCACCTCGTCCCGCAGCGGGGTGTCCCAGGCCTTGGCGATCTCCTGCAGGCCGGCAAAAAG
>DASSXE010000160.1:0-2310 GCA_035704125.1 Arthrobacter sp. | reverse complement strand
TGATCACGAGTGAAGGAACAACATGCCCAAGGCTGAAATCGACTTCAATAACCTCCCGTACGCCGACGGCGATTTCTTCGCCTTCGAGCAGCGGCTCAGCGGCAAGGAGCGCGACCGGCTGGCCGAGGTCCGGGAGTTCCTGGCCCGTGAGGTCAAGCCCATCGCGGTGGACTGCTGGAACCGCGCGGAGTTCCCGATGGACTTGATTCCCAAGCTGGCCGAAATCGACCTGGTCAGCCCGGTCAAGCGCCAGGGCTACTCCAATCTCTTCGCCGGCATCCTGCACGCCGAGACCACCCGCGCCGATACCTCGATCGCCACCTTCCTGGGCGTGCACGACGGCCTCTTCACCGGCTCCATCGAGGCCCTCGCCTCCCAGGAGCAGCAGGACGCCTGGCTGCCGGACATCTACTCGATGAAGAAGATCGGCGCCTTCGGCCTGACCGAGCCCCTGGGCGGCTCGGACGTCGCCGGCGGCACCCGGACCACCGCCCGGCGCGAGGGGGACCACTGGATCCTCAACGGCGCCAAGCGCTGGATCGGCAACGCCACCTTCTCCGACTGGGTCGTGATCTACGCCCGCGACCTCGATGACAACCAGGTCAAGGGCTTCCTGGTGGACACCGCGACGGAGGGCTACGGCGCCACCAAGATCGAAAACAAGATCTCGCTGCGGACGGTGCAGAACGCGGACATCACCCTGGACAACGTCGTGGTCCCGGACTTCTTCAAGCTCGCCAACGCCAACAGCTTCCGCGACACCAACAAGGTCCTGAAGGTCACCCGCCTCTCCGTCGCCTGGCAGGCCGTCGGCCAGCAGCTCGCCGCCTTCGACGTCGCCCGGCGCTACGCCGTCGAGCGCAGCCAGTTCGGCCGCCCGATCGCCTCCTTCCAGCTGGTCCAGCACCAGCTGGTGCAGATGCTCGGCAACGCGGTCAGCTCGATGGGCATGATGGTCCGGCTGTCCCAGCTGGAAGACGCCGGCGAGGCCAAGGACGAACAGTCCGCCCTGGCCAAGGCCTTCACCACGGCACGGATGCGCGAAAGCGTCGCGATCGGCCGCAGCCTGCTGGGCGGCAACGGTATTGTCACGGACTACGAGATGGCCAAGATCTTCTCCGACGCCGAGGCGATCTACTCCTACGAGGGCACGCACGAGATCAACACCCTGGTCACCGGCCGGGCGATCACCGGGATTTCCGCGATCGTCTAACCGGCGGAGCGCGTCCGGACCCCGGACCGGCGGCAGCAGGACCGAGGGCCGCAGGTCCAGGACGAACGCCAGCGGGTTCACATAGTCCTCGCCGCGGCGCACGCCCCAGTGAAGACAGGGCGTGCCGCCGCAATGCCCTGCCGGCACGGCCGCTTGGAGCGTGCCGACCGGTTCGCCGGCGGCGACGGCGTCGCCGGCCTGCAGGGTGGTCGCTACCGGTTCGAGGCTGCTCCGCAGGCCGTTGCCGTGATCGATGGTCAGCACCGGGCGGTCCACCACGACCCCGGCGAAGCTGACGCGTCCCGACGCCGGGGCGGTGACCGTGGTGCCGTCGGACGCGGCCCGCAGGTCCACCCCGCGGTGGCCGCTCAGCCACGGCCGCTCCGGCGGGTCGAAGACGCGCAGCACGGCGGGTCTGGGGGAGAGCGGCCACGCCCAGCCGGCCGCGGGCTCCGCCGCCACTGCCGGCGGGATCCACGGGAAAACCAGGGCGGCCGCCAGCAGTGCCGAGGGGACAGGGGGCAGCTTCATCCGCCCAGCCTGCCGCGCGCGCCGCGGGCAGGCGAGGGCCGGCCCCCGCCATGTGGACAACCCCCGCGGCGGGCCCGCCGGGAGGCCTCCCGGGCCGCCGGATCCGGTCCGTCCGGGCGGGTCCGCTGTAGTACACTGGGTGGAGCAGTTTGCTGTTCCCTCATGCCCCGATTCGTTGCCCCGTTCCTCACCGGACAGGCGGCGGCGGGCAGCACATCTCATTCAGGAGTGCGGGAGCGGTGGCTGACTACGCGTATCCAGCCCTCAGTATCCGAAGCCCGGCTTCCGGCTGCTGAGGACTGCGCCCCTTACGGTCCGGCCCCCAGGGTCCGGATGGGGAGCGCGGTGGATGCCAGGAGGAACACCCGCCTGGGTGTTGCTAATCAACCGTCAACTATTGGCAGGGTAAGAGGGCCTCACGGCTTTCTCATGAATGACCTGCCGGAAGGAGCGTCGGCATGCCCGTCGTAACTATGCGCCAGCTGCTTGACAGCGGCGTCCACTTTGGACACCAGACCCGTCGTTGGAACCCGAAGATGAAGCGTTTCATCTTCACGGAGCGCAAC
>DASSXE010000093.1:0-2599 GCA_035704125.1 Arthrobacter sp. | reverse complement strand
CCTGGCCGGCAAGCTCGGCCGGCTGGATGACAAGGCGCGCCGCGCCCTGGCCTTCGAGGTGGGCATGCAGAATTCCGGCCTCGCGGCGACGCTGGCCACGGCCCACTTCAGCCCGCTGGCCGCGCTGCCGTCGGCGGTCTTCTCGCTCTGGCACAACGTCTCCGGCGCCATCGTGGCCGCCTGGCTGGCCCGCCGCCCGCTGCGCGACGCCTGAGTCCACCCCTGCGGCAGAAGCCCCCGGCTCCAGCCCTCCGGCCGTCGCCGGGGGCTTAGTCGTCACCCGGGGCGGCGCCACGGACGGTCATCTGCCTTGCGCCGGCCAAGACCGCTCGGGAGGATGAAGGGGACGGCCGGGCCCACGGCCAGAGAGGAGTCCTCCGATGGCGGACCAGTACACCACTGAGCGGGACAGCTTCGGCAGGCTGCTGGCGGACCGGCAGGTCTGGCGGCAGGCGGCGACGATCGCCGCGGCCGGCGAGCTGACCGCCAGGTGGCTGGAGGGCGAAAGCCAGTACCAGCCGGGCACCTTCACCCCGGGCATCGATGCCGAGACGGAGACAATCGCGGGCCGGCTGGCAGCCCTGAACCGGAACGGGCTGTTCACCAAGGAGTCGCAGCCCGGGCTGCGCGAGGGAAGCACCGTCCAGCGCGCCTACGTCACCGGCTTCTGCACCCCCGAGGCAGCCGGGATTCTGCTGGACCTCTCCTCCCGCTCGGAGTTGGTCACCGTAGGCCACGCACCCGGGGAAATGAGCCGCGCGTCGATCCCGGTGACCCTCCAGGATGCCGAGATCGTGACGGTGCTGGGGACGAGCGAGAGCCCGATCGAGGCGGACCAACTCAACGACTGGTCCACCGAAGCCAACGAATCGCTCGCCCTGGTGCTGTCCGAGTCCTGGTATGTGGAGGTCTTTGACCCCGTCTGGGGACGGAACGGGGTCCTCTTCGACGCGGTACTGGAGGCGCTGGCGGCGGGCTGACGCGGCGGCTGCCTGACCCTTCTGCCTGCCGGTTCCGCCGGCCGAAGCTCAGTCGATGCGGGCGGCCTCGTCGAGGGTCCGCGCTTCGAAGTGCTCCAGCATCTCGCGCATGGCCTGGAGCTCCTGCGTGAAGCCGGCGGACGCACGCCACTGTTCGATTTGTTCCAGCGATTCCCAGGCGCCGGTGCTGATGAACCGGTTATTGACGTCATGGTCGTGCATCAGTACCGCGGTGGCGTTGGGATAGTCCTCGTGGGTTTTCCGCGCCATGTCACGCCACGCCTGGACAAAATCGTTTTCGCGGCCGGGATGTACCAGCCAAATTCCGAGGGTGTAGACCGACATGGCCTGCCTCCGTTCTCGATGCGGGGTGGATATCCCCAGCATCTGCCGCCGCCGCGCCGCCGGATAGGGCCGGACTGCCCGGCGGAGGATCCGCGGGCCGGCTATCCGATCAGCGCCAGCACGGCTCCGGCGGCCACCACGCCGCCGGCTTCGGCTCTGACGTCGGTCACCGTTCCGGCGCGGTGCGCGGGGACCTGCGTTTCCATTTTCATCGCTTCCAGCACGACGACGGGGTCCCCGGCCGCGACCTCGGCACCCGGTTCCACGAGCCATTTGACCACGGTTCCCGCCATGCCGGCCCGCAGTTCGTCCGGCTGAGCAGATTCGGCGGCCCCGCCGTCGGACGCGACTGCCGGCGGGCCCTGCAGCGAGAGCCCGCCAGGCACCGGCTGGCCGGACCGCGCCCAGCCGTCCAGAAGATCCGCCGGCAGCCCGACGGCGAGCCGCTTGCCGTCGACCTCGACCGTAATGGTGCGGCGTTCGCCGTCGGGCGCCGTGGCGCTGTAGCCGGGATCGGCCGGAAGGCGCTCCGCGAAGTCGGTCTCGATCCAGCGGGTGTGGATTCCCAGCCCTGTTTTCGAGGTGAAGTCCGGGGACTCCAGCACGGCCCGGTGGAACGGCAGCACCGTGGCCACCCCGGTGATGCTCAGCTCTGCGAGGGCGCGGCGGGCGCGGCGCAGCGCCTGCTGCCGGTCCGCGCCGGTGACGATGAGCTTGGCCAGCAGCGAATCGAACTGCGGCGGGACGACCGAGCCGGCACGGACGCCGGAGTCGAGCCGGATCCCCGGGCCGGTGGGGCCGGTGAACGCGGTCACGGTGCCGGGCGAGGGGAGGAAGCCGCGGCCCACGTCTTCGGCGTTGAGCCGGAATTCGAAGGAGTGGCCGCGGGGCGCCGGGTCCCCGGTCAAGCGCAGCGGCTCCCCCGCGGCGATGCGGAACTGCTCCTGCACCAGGTCGATGCCGGTGGTTTCCTCGGTGATGGGGTGTTCAACCTGCAGCCGGGTGTTGACCTCCAGGAAGGCGACGGTGCCGTCGGCGGCGACGAGGAACTCCACCGTGCCGGCGCCGGTGTAGCCCGCCTCCCGGCAGACGGCCTTCGCGGCGTCATAGATCTGCTGCGTCTGGTCCGCGGTCAGGAATGGCGCGGGCGCCTCCTCGACCAGCTTCTGGTGCCGGCGCTGCAGCGAACAGTCCCGGGTTCCGACGACGACGACGTTCCCGTGGGTGTCCGCCAGGACCTGCGCCTCGACGTGGCGGGGCCGGTCGAGGTAGCG
>DASSXE010000050.1:0-8590 GCA_035704125.1 Arthrobacter sp. | reverse complement strand
CGGGCTGGACTACTTCTGCGTGGGCCCGGTCTGGGCCACCCCCACCAAGCCCGGCCGCGCCGCGGTCGGCCTTGACCTGGTCCGCTACGCCGCGGGGGCCATTGCCCGCGTGGAAGCCGGCGACGGCGGAAAGGCTGCCGGTGTGGTGCCCTGGTTCGCGATCGGCGGCATTGACCTGTCCAACGTCGAGCAGGTGGTCAACGCCGGAGCCGGCCGGATCGTGGTGGTCCGGGCGATCACCGAGGCGGACGATCCCGCGGCGGCGGCGCAGGCCCTGCTCGCGGCGCTCGACGCCGGTGCCGAGCGGCCGGCGTCGGCGGCAGCCGGAAACCAGCCCGCCGCGAACTAACCGGTCAGGCCCAGCTGGGCCATCCGCCGGGAGTGGGCGGCGGCCAGCTCGGCCGTGAGGGCGCGTGCGGCTTCCCCGCCGCGCCCCTGGTCCGCGGCGGCCAGGCCGCCCACGAACGCATGCTCGATGCTGACCCGCTGCGCCTGGGTGAGGGCCTCGCCCAGCAAGCGCCGCGCCCAGAGGGCCAGCCGGGACGCCAGCCGCGGGTCATCCGCCAGCGCCGCTTTGAGCCGCTCCCGCAGCACGCCGGTGGCCTCCTCCGCGGCCTGGACCTGTTCGATCAGCGCGGCCGTGCCGGCGTCGACGTAGGGCGCAATGGACCGATAGAAGTCGGCGGACACGGTGTCGATCACGTAGGCCTTCATCAGCGACTCGTACCAGTCGGCCGGGCGGGTCCGTTCGTGGAAGTAGTCCACCGACGGCTGGAACGGCAGCATGGCTTCCTCGGCGTCCTCGCCCAGGTCGGTGAGCTTCGCACAGACCAGTTCGAAGTGCTGGAACTCCAGGACGGCCAGCCGGCCCAGCACCGCACGGTCGCGCAGGGTGGGCGAGTAGCGGGCGTCCGAGGACAGCCGCTCGAACGCGGAGAGCTCCCCGTACGCCATCACGCCCAGCAGGTCCCGAAGGAAACGGTGGTAGCGGGCGTCGTCCGCCGGGGAGGTGGTCATGTTTCAAGACTAATGGCGGAAATCGGGCTACCCTGATTTTCGTGTCTCACCATCGCCTGACGCCGAGCGTCCGCCAGCAGCAAACCCAGCTCGCCCAGGCGCTGAACGCCCTCCGCACCGCCCTGGAACTGCCCGGCCCCTTCCCCGAGGACGTGCTCCGGGACGCCGAGGCTGCCGTGGCGGGCCACGAACTGCCGGAGCTGGACCTGACGCATGTGGAGTTCGTGACGATCGACCCGGCGTCCTCCACCGACCTGGACCAGGCCCTGTTCATCGACCGCGCCGGTGAGGGCTACAAGGTCTTCTACGCGATCGCCGACGTTCCGTCCTTCGTGGCCCCCGGCGGCGCCCTCGACGCCGAGACCCGCCGCCGCGGGCAGACGTTCTACACCCCGGAGGGCCGCATCCCGCTGCACCCCGAGGTGATCAGCGAGGCCGCCGGGAGCCTGCTGGCGGGCCAGCTCTGCGCGGCGTTCGTCTGGGAGTTCGACCTCGACGCGGCCGCCGGGGTGTCTTCGGTGCTGGTCCGCCGGGCGCAGGTCCGCAGCCGGGCCAAGCTGAGCTACGCCGGCGTACAGGCCGACCTGGACGGCGGCACGGCGGCGCCGGTGCTGGAGCTGCTCAAGGAGGTGGGGGGCAAGCGGGTGATGCTGGAACAGCAGCGCGGCGGGGCCAGCCTGAACATGCCGGAGCAGGAGATCGAACAGCTCCCCGACGGCGGCTACCGGATCGTCGCCGCTCCCCCGCTGCCGGTGGAGGACTGGAACGCCCAGATCTCGCTGATGACGGGAATGGCCGCGGCCGGGCTCATGCTCGAGGGCAAGGTGGGGATCCTGCGCACCATGCCCGCCCCGGATGAGCGGTCGCTGCGGCACTTCCGCCGGCAGACCGGGGCGCTTGGCCGGCCCTGGGACGGCGAGACCAGCTATGGGGAGTACCTGCGCACCCTGGACCCGACGGACCCCCGCCAGCTGGCGATCCTGCACTCTGCCGGGATGCTGTTCCGCGGCGCCGGCTACACCCCCTTCGACGGCACCGTTCCGGAGGATGCCATCCAGTCGGCGATTGGCGCGGCGTACGCGCACTCCACCGCCCCGTTGCGGCGGCTGATTGACCGGTTCGTCCTGGTGATCTGCGAGGCGCTGTCCAACGGCGCGGAGGTTCCGGGCTGGGCCCGGGAGGCGCTCCCCTCCCTGCCGGCCATCATGGCTGCCTCGGACCAGCTCGCGGGCAGGCTGGAGCGGCTGTCGCTGGACACGGTCGAGGCCGCCCTGCTGGTCAACCACATCGGGCAGGAATTCGACGCCGTCGTCATCTCCGGGTCCAAGCCGGCCCGGAACGGATCGGCCGCGGCGGCGTCCCCGCCACCGTCCGGCGCTGAGGTCAAGGCCAACGGCAACGGGACCGGCACCGGGAACGGGAACGGCCCGTCCGGGATCGTACAGATCGCGGAGCCGGCCGTGACGGCCCGGTGTCCCGGCGAACTGGAGTCCGGCACCCAGGTCCGGGTTCGGGTGGTATCCGCGGACATCGCCACCCGCGAAATCCGGCTGGAACTCGTGGGCTGACCTGCGCCCCGCGCCACCCCGCCCGGTGGCCGCAGCCGTGCCCGTGGCCGCGCCGTATTCCGCGCCGGTTCAGGTAAGCGGAGCGGCAACGGCTAGACTGAAGGGGTAGTAATGGATGCCCGGTCGTTGATTTCCTCGTTTTTCGAATTCAACAAGCCCGCCCCTACGCGATCTTGAGTCAGACCCGCTGGTCCCAGTGCCAGCACCTAGATAGCCCGCGATCGGCTTCCACTGGACTTGCTTGCGCCCCCGAGCGTGCTCCGGAACGGCCCCGCCGCACCCGTTGAGCAGGCAGCGCAGCCCAAATGAATAAGGAAACTCCCCTGTGAGTGAATTGCACACGCACCAGCTTCTGACCGACGAATCCGGCACGGAATCGCTCGAACCCGAAGAAACCATCATTTCCGACGAGACGCCGCACGAACTGCCGGAGAAGACCTTCGCCGACTTCAACGTCCGTGCCGACATCGTCGAATCCCTGGCCGATGCGGGGATTACCCACCCGTTCCCCATCCAGGCCATGACCCTGCCGGTGGCCCTCAGCGGCCACGACATCATCGGCCAGGCCAAGACCGGTACCGGCAAGACCCTCGGCTTCGGCATCCCCGCCCTGCAGCGCGTCATCGGCCGTGACGACGAAGGCTTCGACAAGCTGCCGGCACCCGGCGCTCCCCAGGCCCTCGTGATCGTCCCCACCCGTGAACTCGCCGTCCAGGTCGCCAACGACCTGCAGAACGCCGCCCGCAAGCGCAACGCCCGGATCGCCACCATCTATGGCGGCCGCGCTTACGAGCCGCAGGTCGAGGCGCTGCAGCACGGCGTCGAGATCGTCGTCGGCACCCCCGGACGCCTGATCGACCTTTACAAGCAGAAGCACCTGGTGCTGAAGAACGTCAAGATGGTCATCCTCGACGAAGCCGACGAGATGCTCGACCTGGGCTTCCTGCCCGACGTCGAAACCCTGATCGCCGGCACACCGGCGGTCCGCCAGACGCTGCTCTTCTCCGCCACCATGCCCGGCCCGGTCGTCGCCATGGCCCGCCGCTACATGACCAAGCCCACCCACATCCGCGCCGCGGACCCCGAGGATGAGGGCCTCACCAAGCGGGACATCCGCCAGCTGATCTACCGCGCGCACAGCATGGACAAGATCGAGGTGGTGGCCCGTATCCTGCAGGCCCGCGGCCGCGGCCGGACCATCATCTTCACCAAGACCAAGCGAACCGCCGCGAAGGTCGCCGAGGAACTCGTGGACCGCGGGTTCGCCGCTGCCGCGATCCACGGTGACCTCGGCCAGGGTGCCCGTGAGCAGGCGCTGCGCGCCTTCCGCAACAACAAGGTGGACGTCCTGGTGGCCACCGACGTCGCCGCCCGCGGCATCGACGTCGACGACGTCACGCACGTCATCAACTACCAGTGCGTCGAGGACGAGAAGATCTACCTGCACCGCGTGGGCCGCACCGGCCGCGCCGGCAACAAGGGCACCGCGGTGACCTTCGTCGACTGGGACGACATGCCCCGCTGGGGCCTGATCAACAAGGCCCTGGGCCTGAGCGTCCCGGAGCCGGTGGAAACCTACTCCTCTTCCCCGCACCTGTTCGAGGAGCTCGACATCCCCGAGGGAACCAAGGGCCGGCTGCCCCGCGACAAGCGCGTGCTGGCCGGCGTCGACGCCGAGGTCCTCGAGGACCTCGGCGAGACCGGCAAGAAGAACGCCCCCCGCACCGGGCAGGCCGGCGGCGGGCGCGACGGCGGCCGCTCCGGTTCCCGTGAGGGTTCACGCGAAGGCGGCCGCTCCGGTTCCCGCGAGGGCTCCCGCGAAGGCAGCCGTTCGGGTTCACGCGAGGGCTCCCGCGACGGTGCCCGGGAAGGCTCCCGCGAGGGCGGCCGCTCCGGTGAGCGCCGCCGCCGTACGCCGGAGAAGGAAACCGCCGCCGCGCCCGTGGAGGAGAACGGCCGGAGCGCCGCATCCGCCGGCGCAGCCACCGAGGTCGACCGGGCCACCCGCGCACGCCGCCGCACCCGCACCCGCCGCCGCAACGGCGAAGTGGTCGCCGGTGAGGCCCAGGGCGGTCCCGCGGCGCACAGCACCGAGGCCTAATCCCCGCCATGCCTGACACCGTCTGGGCGCCGGACGGCAGCAACCTGGTGGTACACGCGGACAACGCGGCGTACCTCCGGACGCTGCCGGACGGCGCCTTCACTCTCATTTACGTGGACCCGCCGTTCAACACCGGGCGGGTCCAGAAGCGCCAGGAAACCAAAATGGTGCTCAATGCCGGCGGCGTGGGCGACCGGGTCGGCTTCAAGGGCCGCTCCTACGACACCATCAAGGGCGCGCTGCACAGCTACGACGACGCGTTCAGCGACTACTGGTCGTTCCTGGAACCCCGGCTGCTCGAGGCCTGGCGGCTGCTCGCGGACGACGGCACCCTGTACCTGCACCTGGACTACCGCGAGGTGCACTACGCCAAGGTGATGCTGGACGCGATCTTCGGCCGCGAGTGCTTCCTCAACGAAATCATCTGGGCCTACGACTACGGCGCCCGCGCCAAGTTCCGCTGGCCCACCAAACACGACAACATCCTCGTGTACGTCAAGAACCCGGCCAAGTACCACTTCGACAGCGCCGAGGTGGACCGCGAACCGTACATGGCGCCGGGACTGGTCACGCCGGCCAAGCGTGAGCTCGGCAAGCTGCCCACCGACGTCTGGTGGCACACCATCGTCTCCCCCACGGGCCGGGAGAAAACCGGGTACCCGACGCAGAAGCCCGAGGGGCTGATCCGCCGCGTGGTGGCCGCGTCGAGCCGGCCCGGGGACTGGTGCCTGGACTTCTTCGCCGGCTCAGGAACGCTGGGCGCCGTGGCCGCGAAACTCGGCCGGAAGTTCGTCTGCGTGGACCAGAACCAGGCCGCCATCGATGTCATGGCCAAACGCCTCGCCGCCACGGCGGAGTTCACCGCCTACCCGGTCACATCCAACTCTTGACGAAGGCGTGGACCGCGTCGGCGATCATCTGCACCGCGATGGCGGAGAGCAGCAGGCCGGCAATCCGGGTGACCAGCTCGACGCCGTTCTCGCCCAGCGCCCGCTGCACGACGCCGGCGAAGCGCATCGCCAGATAAAGCGAGGCCAGCGTCACGGCGATGCCCAGCCCGACGGCCAGGTACTGCGGCACTGTTGAGGCGCGCTGGACGAAGACCATGACCGCCACGATCGCGCCCGGACCGGCCATCAGCGGCGTCCCGAGCGGCACGAACGCGACGTTCTTGTACTTCGCGGCGTTCTCCTCACCGCCGGTGGACCCGGTCAGCAGCTGCAGCGCAATCAACACCAGCAGCAGACCGCCCGCTCCCTGCAGCGCCGCCAGCGAAATGTGCATGTAGTTGAGGATGGACTGGCCGAAGATCGCGAAGGTCACGATCACGCCGGTGGCCACCACCAGCGCCTGCAGGGCCGACAGGTTGCGGTCCTTGGCGTCCATCTGCGCGGTCAGGGACATGAAGATCGGCACGGTCCCGGGCGGGTCCATGATCACGAACAGCGTGACGATGACGGAGGCCAGGAGCTGCAGGTCGATCCAGTCCATCAGCGCACCACGGGTGTTCCGGTGCCCAGTTCCTCGATCCGGGCCAGCGCCTCCGGGGAGGTCAGGTTCTCGCCCAGCAGGTTCGGTTTCCCGGTCCCGTGGTAGTCCGAGGACCCGGTCACCAGCAGGCCGTGCTGCGCCGCCAGCCGGCGCAGGAAGGCGCGGCCCGGTTCCGGGTTGTCGCGGTGGTCGATCTCCAGGCCGGCCAGGCCGGCGTCGATCATCTCGCGGTACGTCTCCTCCCCGACGATCCGCCCGCGGGAGGATGCCACCGGATGTGCGAAGACCGGAACGCCGCCGGCGGCCCGGACCAGCTCGACGGCGGAGGCCGGGTCCGGCGCGTAGTGTTGCACCCAGTAACGCGAGCGTGAGGTCAGGATGGTGTCGAAGGCCTCGCCGCGGTCGGCGACGACGCCGGCGGCCACAAGGGCGTCTGCGATGTGCGGGCGGCCCAGGGTGGCCCCGGGGGCCACATGGTGGATGACGTCGTCCCAGCTCAGCGGATAGTCCTCGGCCAGGAGGCTGACCATCCGTTCGGCCCGGGTAAAGCGGGCGTCCTTGGCCTTGGTGATTTCCTCCAGCAGCCCGGGGTGGGCCGGGTCGTGGAGGTAGCTGAGCAGGTGGACGCTGATGCCCGCACTGGTCCGGCAGGAGACCTCCATGCCCGGGACCAAGGCCACGCCCAGCGTCCGCGCGGCGGCGGTCGCCTCGGCCCAGCCGTCGGTGGAGTCGTGGTCGGTCAGGGCGACGGCGTCCAGGCCCGCCCCGGCGGCGGACGCGATCACCTCGGCCGGCGGTTGGGTGCCGTCGGAAACATTCGAGTGGGCATGCAGGTCAATCCTCACCTGCTAAGCCTAGTAGATGCTGCCACCTGATCCCCGGGGTGCCTTGTTGGCCTAAGCCGCGCCGCTGGTGAGACGATGGGGGCGTGAACGATGCAGATAACGCCCAAGTCTCCGCTTCCCAGCCCCTCGAAGAGCGCGTCAACAACCGCTCCCAGCGGCCCAGTTCCGACGCCTTCAAAGCCTTCATGGCCAGCAACTGGGCGCCCGCACCGGCAGAACTGCCGGAACGGGACGCCGTCGCCGGCCACGCCGCCGCCCGCCGCAAGGCCATCTCAGAGCTGTTCAAAGGTGAACGCCTGGTGGTGCCGGCCGGCCCGCTGAAGGTCCGCTCCAATGACTGCGACTACCGCTTCCGCCCGCACTCCGGCTTCGCCCACCTGACCGGCCTGGGCCTGGACCACGAGCCCGACGCCGTGCTCATCCTGGAACCCACCGAGGAGGGCAAGGGCGACGACGGCGGCCACCACCACGCGACGCTGTACTTCCGCCCGCTGGCCGGCCGCGATACCGAACAGTTCTACGCCGACTCCCGCTCCGGCGAATTCTGGATCGGCGCCCGGCCCACCCTTGCCGAGTTCAAGGCCCGGCTCGGCCTGCACACCGCAGACCTGGCCGAACTCGAACTGGCCATCACCAAGGGCGTCGGCGCCCCGGAAATCGGCGGCATCTCGATCCGCCTGGTGCGCAAGGTCGACGAGAACATCGACGCGCTGGTGGACACCGCCCGCTATAACACCGCCAAGGACCCGGAGAACCTGGACCTGGGCGTGCTGGACGCCCTCGACGAGAAGCTCAGCGAGGCGCTCTCCGAACTCCGCCTGATCAAGGACGAATGGGAGGTCGAGCAGATGAAGACGGCCGTCGCCGCCACCGTCGAGGGATTCACCGAGGTCGTCAAGGCGCTGCCGCGGGCCCTCACCCACCACCGGGGCGAGCGGGTCGTCGAGGGCGCGTTCTTCGCCCGGGCCCGTGAGGAAGGCAACGAACTCGGCTACGACACGATCGCCGCGTCCGGCAACAACGCCACCGTGCTGCACTGGACCCGCAACACCGGCAAGGTCAACGCCGGCGAGCTCCTGCTGCTCGACGCCGGTGTCGAGGCCGACTCGCTCTACACCGCCGACGTCACCCGCACGCTCCCGGCCAACGGCACCTTCTCTGACATCCAGCGCAAGGTCTACGAGGCGGTCCTGGACGCGGCGGACGCCGGCTTCGCCGCCGCGCAGCCGGGAACCAAGTTCCGCGACATTCACACCGCCGCCACCACGGTACTGGCCGAACGCCTCGCCGAGTGGGGCCTGCTGCCGGTATCCGTCGAGGAAGCCATCAGCGTCGAGGGCCAGCAGCACCGGCGCTGGATGCCGCACGGTACCAGCCACCACCTGGGCCTTGACGTGCACGACTGCGCGCAGGCCAAGCGTGAGCTTTACCTGGACGGCGTGCTCACCCCGGGCATGGTCTTCACGATCGAACCCGGCCTCTACTTCAAGGACGAGGACCTGGGCATCCCGGCGGAATACCGCGGGATCGGCGTCCGGATCGAGGACGACATCCTGATGACCGGGGAC
>DASSXE010000004.1:0-2229 GCA_035704125.1 Arthrobacter sp. | reverse complement strand
CCCTGATCCAGACCAAGCGCGGCGTCGGCTACGTGCTGCGGACGGCTGAGAAGCGCTGACCTTGCTGCGCCGGTGGAAGGCGGCCTCGCTGCGGTCGCAGCTGGTGGCCATCATGACGGCCCTGATGCTGGTGGCGCTCACGGCCACCGGCGCGGGCACCCTCGCCCTGCTGCACAGCTACCTGCAGGGCCAGGTCGATGACAAGCTGAAAGCCGCCGTCGAGACGGCCCGCCAGCAGCAGTCCTTCGGCCAGTTGCAGGACCAGAGCCCGAACGTCCCGACGGACTATTCGCTGATGCTGTTCGCCCCCGGGCAACCCACCTACATCTTCGGCGGCAGCAAGGGCTCCCGCCCGGCGATCACCAGCATCAGCCCCGAGGACGCCCGCGGCCGCGGCGAAGCTCCATTCCAGGTCCGCGGCACCGACGGACGCAACTGGCGCGTGGTGGCGGTCATTGTCCTGGACGGCAACCAGCGTCCCGCCGTCGTCGTGATCGGCCTGCCGCTCTATCCGGTGGACTCGGTGATGGAACACGCCACGCTGGTGGTGGTGGGCGTGGGGCTGCTGACCCTGGTGCTGGCCTTCTTCATCGCCACCTGGACCGTCAGTAGATCCTTCCGGCCGCTGGCGCGGGTGGAGAAGACCGCCGCCGCGATCGCCGCGGGCGACCTGTCCCGGCGCGTGGAGGTCGAGAACCCGGACACCGAGGTCGGCCGGCTCAGCCGGTCCCTCAACGCCATGCTCGCGCACATCGAATCCGCGTTTTCGGCGCGGATGGCGTCCGAGGCCAAGATGCGCCGCTTCGCCGCGGACGCCTCGCACGAGCTCCGCACGCCGCTGGTGACCATCCGCGGCTTCTCGGAACTGTACCGCCACGGAGCCCTGGCCACGCCCGAGGACGTGGCCACGGCAATGGGCCGGATCGAGAGCGAGGCCATCCGGATGGGTGCCATGGTGGAGGACCTGCTGCTGCTGGCCCGGATCGACGAACAACGCCCGCTGCAGCAGAAACCTGTGGACCTCCTGCTGCTGGCCCACGACGCGGTGGTGGACACCCAGGCCAGCGACCGCAGCCGGGTGGTCTCGCTGCGGGGCCTGGATGGCGGCTCCGGCTCCCCTGCCCCGGTGCTGGGCGACGAGGCAAAACTGCGGCAGGTGATCAGCAACCTGGTCGGCAACGCCCTGCGCTACACGCCGGACGGCAGCCCGATCGAACTGGCCGTCGGGGTCAGGACCGATGCCGACGGCGTGCGCCGTTCGGTCATCGAGGTCCGGGACCACGGCCCCGGCGTGTCTGAGGAGGAAGCGGCCCGGATCTTCGAGCGGTTCTACCGTGCGGACACTTCACGGACGCGGGAGACCGGTGGCAGCGGCCTGGGACTGGCGATCGTGGCGGCCATCGTCGGGTCGCATTCCGGTTCAGTCCGTGTCCAGCCGACCGACGGCGGCGGCGCGACCCTGGTGGTCAGCCTGCCGTTCCTGGCGGACCCGGCGCCGGCGGAAGCCGCCGAGCCTTCCGAGGGGGCTGTCACGTCCCCTCCCGAAAGCGCTGGTTCCCGGACCGGTTTGTCCACATAGCGCAGCCGGTCCGTGGTGGCCGCTGCGGCGGGTTCCCTAGGCTCAAAGAGTCCGGAAAGCCCGGATACCTCCACCGCAGGCAGCCGGGAACCTGCCCGCCTGGGAAGCACCGTCCATCCTCAGCCGAGGCCGTGGCGACGGCGCGGAACCCGGCTGCCTGCCCTTCCGAAAGGCCGCGCCGTGAGCATCATTTCCGTCGACACCGAACTCCTGCAACTCAAGTCCGCCAATGTCCAGGCCACGGTCGAACGGATCGGAGCCGACGTGCAGGCCATGAAGCGCGGGCTGGATGAACTCCAGTCAAGCTGGCGCGGCGCGGCAGCCACCAACTTCCAGGCCCTGATCGTGGAGTGGTCGCTGACGCAGGGGAAGGTCGAGGCCTCCCTCGCCTCGATCAACCAGGCCCTCACCTCCGCGGCCGCGAACTACGCGCAGACCGAACTGAGCAACGCCCAGCGGTTCAGCTAAGCGGGGCCGCACCCTGGACGGGTGCCGGAGCCCGGCTTGGATTCCGCCGGCTTAGGCCTCCGCGGTGCCCTGGTGGAAGCGCAGACGCCACTGGCCGCCGTCGAGGACCCACAGGGAACTGCGCAGCACCGCGCCGGTGCGGGTACGGCTGCGGTAGGTCAGGAGCACCGCGTCCGAGCCGA
>DASSXE010000475.1:0-4827 GCA_035704125.1 Arthrobacter sp. | reverse complement strand
GACCTGCAATCCTTTTTGGACCTGTACTACGCCAACATGGCCGTGCTGCGGACCGAGCAGGACTTCGCGGACATGACCCGCGCCTACCTGGCCCGGGCCGCGACGGCGGGGGTGCGGCACGCGGAGATCATGCTCGACCCGCAGGCGCACCTGTCCCGCGGGGTGTCGCTGGAAACCTGCGTCAACGGCGTGGCCTCGGTGCTGGCCACCTCACAGGAGGAATTTGGCATCTCCACGCTGCTGATCGCGGCCTTCCTGCGGGACCAGTCCGAGGATTCGGCGCTGGAGGTGCTGGAGCAGCTGCTGGCCATGGACGCCCCGATCGCCGGCATCGGCCTGGACTCCGCGGAGGTGGGCAACCCGCCGTCGAAGTTTGAACGGCTCTTCGCCCGGGCCAAGGACGCCGGGCTGCGCCGGATCGCGCACGCCGGCGAGGAGGGCCCGCCGTCGTACATCATCGAGGCGATGGACCTCTTGGAGGTCGAACGCATCGACCACGGCATCCGCTGCATGGAAGACCCGGAACTGGTGGAGCGGCTGGTCCAGGAGCTGATGCCGCTGACCGTCTGCCCCCTGTCCAACGTCCGGCTCCGCGCCGTGGACACCCTGGCCGAGCACCCGTTGCCGGGCATGCTGGCCGCCGGGCTGAACGTCAGCGTGAACTCGGACGACCCGGCCTACTTCGGCGGCTACGTGGACGACAACTTCGCCCAGCTCAAGTCCGTGATAGGTCTCTCCGAGTTCGACTGCGTGCGCCTGGCGGCCAACTCCATCCGGTCCTCGTTCGCCAGCGAGGAACGCAAGGCCGAGCTGTTGGCCGAACTCGCCGCCTCCGGCCGCTAAGCAACCGCGGGGTTTAGTCGTCGATGCTGCCCATGTCCGGGTAGCGGCCCCCCGCGGCCACCCCGGCCGGCGCCAGCTCATCGAGCCGGCCCAGGTCTTCGGCGGAGAGTTCGACGTCGACCGCCCCCAGGTTCTCCTGCAGCCGGTTCCGCTTCTTGGTGCCGGGGATCGGCACGATATGCGGACCCTGGGCCAGCAGCCAGGCCAGCGCCAGCTGAGCGGGGGTGCAGCCCTTGGCGGTGGCAAGTTCGGTGACGCGGTCCACCAGTTCGAGGTTGCGGGTGAAATTCTCGCCCTGGAACCGCGGCGAGTGGCGGCGGAAATCGTCGGCCGCGAAGTCGTCCTCGCTGCGCAGCTGGCCGGTCAGGAAGCCGCGGCCCAGCGGGCTGTAGGGGACGAAACCGATGCCCAGCTCGGCCAGGACCGGGAAGATCTTGGTCTCCGGTTCCCGCTCCCACAGCGAGTACTCGGTCTGCAGCGCGGTGATCGGGTGCACGGCGTGGGCGCGGCGGACCGTGTCCGCGCCGGCCTCGGAGAGCCCCAGGTACTTGACCTTGCCGGCCTGCACCAGTTCGGCCATGGCGCCGACGGTCTCCTCGATCGGCACGGTCTTGTCCACCCGGTGCTGGTAGTACAGGTCGATGTGGTCGACGCCGAGCCGCTGCAGGCTCGCATCGCAGGCGGCCCGGACGTACTCGGGCTTGCCGTTGATGCCCACCCAGGAACCGTCAGCGCGGCGTTCGTTGCCGAACTTGGTGGCCAGGACGACGTCGTCCCGGCGGCCCGCGATGGCGCCCCCGACGAGCTGTTCGTTGGTGAACGGGCCGTACATGTCGGCGGTGTCCAGCAGGGTGCCGCCGGCGTCGAGGAAGGCATGGATGGTGGCGACGGACTCCTGCTCGTCGCCCTTGCCGTAGAACTCGCTCATGCCCATGCAGCCCAGCCCGAGGGCCGAGACGGTGAGCGAACCGAGGGTGCGTGTTTCCATGGGGATCTCCTGATCACAGTGGGGAGGGCCGCGGATCGGTCCTCTCGGGGGTAAGGGGCCGGCGGCGATCAGGCAACTCTAGCCAGCCTGCTTGCCCCGGGCAACGGTCGTTCACTCGCTGGCGGCGACGGTGCCGGTGCGGGGCCCGTGCAGGCGCAGGATCAGCGCCGTGAGCGCGCTGACGGCCGCGCAGACGGCGGCTCCCCAGGCGATATCGGTCACAGCGACGACGGCGGGAAAGTCCCTGAGCACGGCGAATGCGGTCAACGCCCAGGTCGCGTAGGTGAAGAAACCGAACAACGCCCCGCCCGCGGCCCGGCTCCGCAGCGTTGCGCGGGCGTCGCCGGGGCGGACGCCGTAGTGCACGATGCCCACGACGTAGACGAGGTAGAACAGCACGGCGCCCGTGGCGTTGAAGCTCGCCGGAAGCAGGTGGCCGATCTGGCTGCGGTACTGCGGGTTCGCTACGGTGAAGATCCAGACGGCGTCGATGCCGGCGAAGATCACGGCGGCCACGGCGTAGGCCAGCAGCCATTTCCTGAGCGGGCGGGTCATGGAGGCTCCTTCTGGGCGTGTTGCACGTTCAACGGTGGGCGGGGCATGACCGGAGACCGGGAACTTTCCCCAATACTAGTTCGTAGGCTTAGTAGTCAGCGCAGGCCGCCGGGACCCGGGGCCGCCCAGGGAAGGAACGTTTCCATGAAAGAGTCCGAACGCAAGGCCCTCGCGGCCATCCCGGTGGTGGTGCTGCTCGGAGCCGGGCTCGCGTGGGCCGGCAGCCAGAATGGTGCGGTGGCAGGCGGGATACCGGTCTTCGCCCTGGCCGTGGCGGCCGCGTTCGTCATCCAGTGGCTCGCTTTCATCCCGGCGTACCTTCGCCAGACCGAACGGTTCTACGACCTGACCGGGTCGCTGACCTACATCGCCGTCACCCTGCTGCTGGTGCTGCTCACCCCGGGCATCGACGCGCGGGGCTTCCTGCTGGCGGCGCTGGTGCTGGTGTGGGCCGCGCGCCTGGGGTCCTTCCTGTTCCGCCGGATCAGCAAGGCCGGCAAGGACGACCGCTTCGACGAGATCAAACCCTCCTTCGTCCGCTTCCTCACCACCTGGACCATGCAGGGGATCTGGGTGGCCTTCACCGCCGCCGCTGCCTGGGTGGCCATGACCTCGGCCAACCGGGTGGGGCTGGACTGGTTCGCCATCATCGGCCTGCTGGTCTGGATCGCCGGGTTCGGCATCGAGGCGGTGGCGGACCGGCAGAAGGGCCGGTTCAGCGCGGACCCGGCCAACAAGGGCAGGTTCATCTCCACCGGCCTCTGGGCGAAGTCCCGCCACCCGAACTACTTCGGTGAGATCCTGCTCTGGATCGGCGTGGCCATCATCGCCCTGCCCGTGCTGCAGGGCTGGCAGTGGGTGGCCCTGATCTCGCCGGTGTTCGTGGCGCTGCTGATCACCCGGGTCAGCGGCGTCCCGCACCTGGAGAAGAAGGCGGACACCAAGTGGGGCGGCCAGGCCGACTATGAGGCGTACAAGAAGAACACCCCGGTCCTGATCCCGAAGCTCTGACCCCGCAGCCGGGTCACCCCGGAAGCGCCCGCCGCGCCGTCACATCGGGTCACGACACACGGCGATATCAGCCTGCGGTCGCGGAACTTGCCGAACCTTGGCAAAATGCAGGTGGATCAATTGCTTCTAAAGGAGACCCATGGGCGCGAACGCAGCGGAAAACACCAACCTTCGGCTTAAGGCTGTGCTGGACGTCCTGGCCGAGGGGGTGTGGTCAGGCGAGAAGCTGAACGCCGGCGTCGTCCTCGGCGAAGCCATCGCCCGGGTCCCGCTTAACGACCACGAGCGCGAACTCCTCAGTGGCGGAATTCCGCGCGGCCACAAGGCGCTCACCACCGCCTCGGCGAAGCTGGTAAAGGCCGGCTGGCTGGTCAAGGGCCGCTCCGGCTGGACCATCACCGAGGATGGCCAGCGCGCCACGGTCGCGTTCGCTGACCCCGCGGCGTTCACGGCGGCGCTCGACGCCGGCACCCCGGTTCCGGCCGACACCCCGCTGCCGGCGGCGCCCGCGGGCCACACGGCCCCGAAGGCCGCGCCCAAGGCCGTCCAGGTGGCGGAGAAGGTCGCCGAAAAGGTGGCCGACACCGCCGCCAAGCTGGTCGAAGACGCCGTCGCTCCCGTGGCCAAGGCCGTCCGGAAGCGCAAGGCAGCCGCCGGTGCCCCGGCCGAGGCTCCGGAGCCGGCCGCCCAGCCCGCCATCGAGCAGCCGGCCGAGGTGGCCGTCGCCGGTGACTTCAACGTCCTGCTCGGCGCCCCCGCCAACTGGGCGCCCCAGTACGACGAATCCCAGATGCAGCTCGACGAGGTGGACCAGCACTGGAAGCTCGCCGCGGACCTGCCCGCCGGGTCCTACAGCTTCAAAATCGCGATCAACCGCTCCTGGGATGAAAACTACGGTGCCTTCGGAGTCTTCGACGGCGCCAACCACGAGGTGCACCACCGCGGCGGCACGCTGGTCATCCGCTACAACCACCAGACCCGGGACATCGTCCTCGACTGACCGGCGCCGACTGACCGGCGCCCGCTGCAGGTCCGGCCCTGGAACCGCGCCCGCTCAGAACCGTGTGGGGTCCGGGCCGGGCGGAACGGGCGACGGCGGCGGGACCGGCCCGGGATCCGGGATCGGCAGCGGTCCGGGTGACGGAGCGGGAGGTGGCGTCGGCGCGGGGCCGGGCGCCGGGCTGGGAGTAGGCGCCGGGATCGGTGCCGGCGGCGTTGGCCCGGGCGGCGTGGGTCCTGGATCCGGCGGGAACGGGTCGCCGGGCTGCGGTTCCGGCGACGTCGGGCCTGGGTCGGGCGGGAACGGATCGGGCCCTGGCGGCGGGGGTATGGTCATGGCTCCGATTATCGACCCGCTGCGGCGCAGAGGGAAGACTCTTCCCGGACGTTGTGAGTCCGACCAAACCGGCGCGGCCCCCCCCGGAAACGCC
>DASSXE010000411.1:0-8834 GCA_035704125.1 Arthrobacter sp. | reverse complement strand
AAACTGCCGGCCCCGTGGACGAAAACTACGCGTTCCTTGAACATGCACCAAGCCTATTCCACGGGTCCGTCAACGAAGGCGGCGACATACGCCGCGGCCCCCGCCGGGATCCTGCTACTTGCCGCCGCCAAGGAACTTGTCGAAACCCTTGGGCAGGTTCAGCTGGGACGGATCGAAATCGCCGCCCTGCTGGCCGAACGATGCGCCGGTGGGAACGGACTTGGCGGCGGACCGCCGGGTCTCAGCGTCGCGGAGTTCCTGCGCGGCCTTGGCCGGGTTGCCCGAGCGTGCCTTCTTCTTCGGAGCCGCCTTGGCACCCTTGCGGGCCCCGCCGCCGCCCATGCCCGGCATGCCGGGCATCCCGGGGATGCCGCCGCCGGAGGCCATCTTCTTCATCATCTTCTGCGCCTGCGCGAACCGCTCCAGCAGGCCGTTGACCTCGGAGACGTGCACGCCGGAACCCCGCGCGATGCGGGCCCGGCGGGAGCCGTTGATGATCTTCGGGGCAACCCGTTCGTGCGGGGTCATGGACCGGACGATCGCCTCGACGCGGTCGATTTCGCGCTCGTCGAACTGTTCCAGCTGCTGCCGGATGTTCTGCGCGCCCGGCATCATCATGAGCATTTTCTTCATCGAGCCCATGTTGCGGATCTGCTGCATCTGGGCGAGGAAGTCCTCGAGCGTGAAGTCCTCCTGGTCGGCGAACTTCTTCGCCATCCGGGCCGCTTCGTCCTTGTCCCAGGACTTCTCTGCCTGCTCGATCAGGGTGAGCACGTCGCCCATGTCGAGGATGCGCGAGGCCATCCGGTCCGGGTGGAAGAGTTCAAAGTCGTCCAGGCCCTCACCGGTGGAGGCGAACATGACCGGCTTGCCGGTGACGGACGCGACGGAGAGCGCGGCACCGCCGCGGGCGTCGCCATCGAGCTTGGAAAGAACGATGCCGGTGAAGTTGACGCCTTCGTCGAAGGCCATGGCCGTGTTGACCGCGTCCTGGCCGATCATCGAGTCGATCACGAAGAGGACTTCGTTGGGGACGATGGCCCGGCGGATCTGGCGGGCCTGTTCCATCATCTCGGCGTCGACGCCGAGCCGGCCGGCGGTGTCGACGATGACGACGTCGTGCAGGGTGCGCTTGGCTTCCTCGACGCCGGCGCGGGCGACGGCGACCGGGTCACCGGCGGGGTGGTCCAGTTCGGTGGACGTGGCGCCCGGGTGGGGCGCGAAGACCGGGACGCCGGCGCGCTGGCCGACGACCTGCAGCTGGGTGACGGCGTTCGGGCGCTGCAGGTCACAGGCCACCAGCATGGGGCTGTGGCCCTGCGCCTTGAGGTACTTGGAGAGCTTGCCGGCGAGGGTGGTCTTACCCGCACCCTGAAGGCCGGCGAGCATGATGATGGTGGGGCCGGTCTTGGCCAGCCGGATCCGGCGGGTCTCGCCGCCGAGGATCTCCACGAGCTCCTCGTTGACGATCTTCACGATCTGCTGGCTCGGGTTCAGCGCACCTGATACCTCGGCGCCGAGGGCCCGCTCGCGCACCCGGGACGTGAACTCACGGACCACCGGCACGGCGACGTCGGCGTCCAGCAGGGCGCGCCGGATCTCGCGGACCGTGGCGTCAACGTCCGCCTCGGTCAGGCGGCCCTTGCCGCGGAGGTTCTTGAAGGTTGCTGTCAACCGGTCAGAGAGTGAATTGAACACGCGCCGTGCACTTCTTTCAGTGGATCTGCAGCTGGCGGCCGGTACGGCGCGCCAGTGTCGGAACTGTTTCGCCGGAACGAACCGGCCCGACAACGGGACTCGACTATCTAGGGTACCAAGACCCGGCTTCAAGGTGGCATGCTGGCGTACGTGACCAGTCAAACAACGGTAAAGACCCTGCTCATCCTCGGCGCGTCCGGCGACCTGACCGGAAGGCTGCTGCTGCCGGGCCTGGCCCGGCTGGTGGCGCGCGGACACGCCGCCGGCCTCACCCTGGTGGGCGCCGGTTCCGACGACTGGTCCGCGGACCAGTGGCTGGAACGGATCGACACGTCCTTCGCGGACGCCAACTCCCAGGCCGACACGGACGGTAAACGGGAACTGAAACGGATCCGCAGCAGCACCAGCTACCACCGCCTGGACGTCACCGCGGGCGGCCAGCTGGCGGGGCTGCTGGCGCAGCTGGAGGGACCCGTGGCGGTGTACTTCGCGCTGCCGCCGAAGATCAGCCAGCTGGCCTGCGAGGCACTGACCCCGGAGGAGGTGCCGGCCGGAACCCGGCTGGTGATGGAGAAGCCGTTTGGGTCCAGCGAGGAGTCGGCCCGGCACCTGAACAGGACGCTCGCGGCGCTGGTTCCGGAGGACCACATCCACAGGGTGGACCACTTCCTGGGCAAGGCCACGGTGTTGAACATCCTGGGGCTGCGCTTCGCGAACACGTTCCTGGAGCCCGTCTGGAACCGCGAACACATCGAAAAGGTGGAAATCATCTTCGATGAGGATCTGGCCCTGGAGGGGCGGGCCCGCTACTACGACGGCGCCGGCGCGCTGCGGGACATGATCCAGAGCCACCTGCTGCAGATCATGGCCCTGATGGCGATCGAGCCGCCCGCCTCGGTGGACGAGCGGGACCTGCGGGACGCCGTCGCGACCCTGCTGCGGGCCAGCAGCATCAAGGCACCCTACGCCAAACACACCCGCCGGGCCCGGTACACCGCCGGTTCGATCGACGGCCGGAAGGTCCCGGACTACGCCAAGGAAAAGGGCGTCGACGCCGCCCGGGAGACCGAAACGCTCGCCGAGGTCCAGGTGGATATCGACAACTGGCGCTGGCAAGGCGTGCCGTTCCTGCTCCGCTCCGGCAAGGCTCTGGGATCGATGCGCAAGGAGGCCATCGTCACGTTCCGGCCGGTGCCGCACCTGCCCAAGGGGTTCACCGGCGTCGACTCGCCCAACCAGCTGCGGATCGGCTTCGGCCCGGACACCCTGCAGTTCGACGTCGATGTCAACGGCCCCGGCAACGTCCTCAGCCTGGACCGGGCCACCCTGCAGGCCGAGCTCAGCGCCTCGGATCTGCTGCCCTACGGCGAAGTTCTCGAAGGGGTGCTCAGCGGCGATCCGCTGCTCTCCGTGCGGGCCGACACCGCCGAGGACTGCTGGCGGATCGTCGAACCGGTCCTGAAGGCCTGGGCCCGGGACAGCGTGCCGCTGGAGGAATACCCGGCCGGTACGCCCGGGCCGGAGGGCTGGCCCACCTAGGGCAGCGCCGGGAAAACCGCCGGGAAAACCGCCGGGAAAACAATTAGACGGGCCGGGCACCTTTTCAGGTGCCCGGCCCGTCCCCGCAAACCCTTCGGCCTAGATTGCTGCCGCTCCGCGTTCTCCGGTGCGGACCCGGACGGCCTCGAAGACGTCCATGGTCCAGACCTTGCCGTCACCGGCGCGGCCGGTGTTGGAGCTGGCGATGATGACGTCCAGGATGTCGTCGGCCTGCTCGTCGGTGGCGAGTACCTCGACCCGGATCTTGGGCAGCAGGTCCACGTTGTACTCGGCGCCGCGGTAGACCTCGGTGTAGCCGCGCTGCCGGCCGTAGCCGCTGGCCGCGCTGACCGTCAGGCCCTGGACCCCGTAGGCTTCCAGGCCTTCGCGGATGGCGTCGAGTTTTTCCGGACGGACGATGGCGGTGATCAGTTTCATGCTTCCACGCTTTCTTTGCCGGCTGCAGTCTTCTTACCCTGTGCCGGGACACCCACGGCGTCCTCGGCGGGGAGCTGAACGGGCTCTCCCAGCTGCTTACCGGTGATCAGTTCATGCAGCGGCTGGAAGCTGCCGCCCCGGCCGCTGAGGCCGAACTCGTAGGCGGTCTCGGCGTGCAGGCTGAGGTCCACACCCACCACTTCCTGTTCCTGCGAGACCCGGAAGCCCATCAGCTTGTGGATCGGGAAGGCGATGATGAACGTCATGACCGCGGTGAAGACGATGGAGAAGAGGGCGGCCAGGACCTGGGCGACAAGCTGGGTGCTGCCGCCGCCGTAGAACAGACCGGCGGTGCCCTGGGACGGGGTGGCCAGGAAGCCGATGGCCACGGTGCCGACGACACCGGAGACCAGGTGGACGCCGACGACGTCGAGCGAGTCGTCGTAGCCGAACTTGAACTTCAGGCCCACGGCCAGGGCCGAGGCGACACCGGCGACGACGCCGAGGGCGATGGCGCCCAGCGGGGAGACGTTGGCGCAGGCCGGGGTGATGGCGACCAGGCCTGCCACGACGCCGGAGGCGGCACCGAGGGAGGTCGGGTGGCCGTCACGGAAGCGTTCCACCGCGAGCCAGCCGAGCATGGCCGCTGCCGGCGCGGCGAGCGTGTTGATCCAGATCAGGCCGGCCTGCTCCACGGTGGCGGCGGCGCCGGCGTTGAAGCCAAACCAGCCGAACCACAGGATGGCCGCACCGAGCATGACGAACGGGATGTTGTGCGGGCGGTGGTTCGGGTCCTTGCCGAAGCCCTTGCGGTTGCCGATCACCAGGACGAGGATCAGGCCCGCGATGCCGGCATTGATGTGGACCACGGTGCCGCCGGCGAAGTCGATCACCGGAGCGAACGTCTGGCCGAACCAGCCGTCCTTGGAGAACAGGCCGCCGCCCCAGACCATGAAGGCCAGGGGTGCGTAGACCAGGGTGGCCCAGATCGGGGTGAAGATGACCCACGCGGAGAACTTGGCGCGGTCCGCCACGGCACCGGAGATCAGGGCCACGGTGATGATGGCGAAGGTGGCGGCGTAACCGACCTTGAGCAGGTCCGCCGGGTCGGTGAAGTTGTGCAGCCCGAAGTGGCTGAACGGGTTTGCGAAGATCTGGAAGAAGTTGTCTTCGTTGCTGGTAGCCATGGACGCGCCCCACAGGACCCACATGATGCCGACGGTGCCGATGGCGACAAAGCTCATCATCATCATGTTCAAGGCTGACTTGGCGCGCGTCATGCCGCCGTAGAAAAATGCCAGGCCCGGGGTCATGAACAGCACGAGGGCTGATGCGACCAGGAGCCAAACGAGACCCGCGGTGAGTTCCATGGTCTGCGTCCTCTCTTGCTCTTAGGTGCGGATCCAGTCCGCCAGTTCAACGCATTTTTGCGTTCTAAGAAGAGTTTGCTGGCGTAGTGTTTCACCGGCTCGGGATTTACATTGCCGGGCTGTTACAAGAACCTCCCGGAAGTAAATGGTGCGTCTCGCGCTTGTTACGGTTGTGTTTCACGCGGACCCCCTTCCCCCGGCCTTCCTCCCGGCACCGAAAGCAGCACCATGAGCAAATCAGCCCGTTCCGCCAGCGATTCCCGGCCCCTGACCGGCCGGCGGCGGCCCCGCAATCCCCGGCTTCCCCGGGACATCAAGGTGATGTTGGCCGCGGCCTTCCTCATTGCCCTGGGCTTCGGGCTGGTGGCGCCGGTTTTGCCGCAGTTCGCGACGACGTTCGACGTCGGGGCCACCGCCGCGGCGGTGATCGTCAGCATCTTCGCGTTCATGCGGCTGGTCTTCGCCCCCGCGGGCGGGGCGCTGATCGTCCGTCTCGGTGAACGCCCGGTCTATGTGGCCGGGCTGCTGATCGTTGCCGCCTCCACCGCGGCGTGCGCGTTCGCCCAGAACTACTGGCAGCTGCTGGTGTTCCGAGGTCTTGGCGGTGCCGGGTCGGTGATGTTCACGGTGGCCTCAATGGCGCTGGTGGTGCGGCTGGCGCCGCCGGAGAGCCGCGGGCGGGTCTCCGGCGCCTACGCCTCGGCCTTCCTGATCGGCAACGTGTGTGGTCCGATCGTGGGCGGGCTGCTGGCCGGATTCGGCCTGCGGGTCCCGTTCCTGGCCTACGCCGCGGCGCTGGTGCTGGCCGCCGCCGTCGTGCAGACCCAGCTTACCCACGTGCCCACCGGCTCACGGGATCCGGGCGCCACCGCTCCGGCGATGCTCCTGCGGGATGCGCTGCGCGACAGCGCCTACCGGGCCGGGCTGGCGTCCAGCTTCGCCAACGGCTGGGCCACCTTCGGTGTCCGGATGGCCACGGTGCCGCTCTTCGCCGTCGCCGCCCTGAACGCGGGGCCATCGTCCGCCGGCTGGGCGCTGGCGGTGTTCGCCGCCGGCAACGCCGTGGCGCTGACCTTCTCGGGACGGCTCGCGGACTCCGCCGGACGGAAGCCGATGATGCTGGCCGGGCTGGTGGTCACGGGCGTCGCCACGGCCTCGATTGGCCTGACCCACGATCTCCCGTTCTTCCTGCTCGCCTCCGCGGTCGCCGGCGTCGGCTCCGGCCTGCTGGGTCCGGCCCAGCAGGCCGCCATCGCCGACGTCGTGGGCAACGAACGCTCCGGCGGCAAGGTGCTGGCGGTGTTCCAGATGACCCAGGACAGCGGCGCGATCGTGGGCCCGGTGATCGCCGGCCTGCTGGCCGACCGGCTGGGCTACGGCTGGGCGTTCGGCGTCACCGGCGGCGTACTCCTCGCCGCGGCCGCCGGCTGGCTGCTGGCCCGGGAAACGTTCCGGACCAGCACCGCGCCGGCTGCCTGATCCGCGTGCCCGCGGGCTAGTTCAGGATCGCGTCGACAAAGCTTTCGGCGTCGAAGGGCGCCAGGTCGTCGGCACCCTCGCCAAGGCCCACCAGCTTGACCGGCACGCCGAGGGACTTCTGGATCGCGACGACGATGCCGCCCTTGGCGGTGCCGTCCAGCTTGGTCAGCACGATGCCGGTGATGTTGACCACCTCGGCGAAGACCCGGGCCTGGTTCAGGCCGTTCTGGCCGGTGGTGGCGTCCAGGACCAGAAGCACCTCGTCCACCTCGGCGAGCTTTTCGATGACCCGCTTGACCTTGCCGAGCTCGTCCATCAGGCCGACCTTGTTCTGCAGCCGGCCGGCGGTGTCGATCATGACGACGTCGACTTCCTGGTCGATGCCGGCCTTGACCGCCTCGTACGCGACCGAGGCCGGGTCCGCGCCGTCCACGTCGGACTTGACGGTGGGAACGCCCACCCGCTGTCCCCAGGTGGCCAGCTGCTCCGCTGCGGCGGCACGGAAGGTGTCCGCGGCGCCGAGCAGCACGTCCTTGTCTTCGGCCACCAGCACCCGGGCAAGCTTGCCGACCGTGGTGGTCTTGCCGACGCCGTTGACGCCGACCACCATCATGACCGCCGGCTTGTCGGCGTGGCGCTCAACGTTCAGGCTGCGGTCCATATCCGGGTCCACCAGTTTCAGCAGCTCCTCGCGGAGCAGGGCTTTGACCTGCTCCGGGGAGCGGGTTCCGAGCACCTTGACGCGGCCGCGGAGGGCATCGACCAGCTGCATGGTCGGTTCCGTTCCAAGGTCCGCCAGCAGCAGCGTCTCTTCGACTTCGTCCCAGACCTCTTCGTCGATCTTGTCCGCGGAGAGCAGGGCGAGCAGGCCCTTTCCCAGGACGTTGTTGGACCTGGACAGGCGTTCGCGGAGGCGGGTCAGTCGTCCCGCGACCGGCAGCGGGGTCTCGACCGGAACGGTCTCCAGGCCGGCGGCGTCATCCGGCACCTCGACCGTTTCGAGGCCCTCGAGGCGGGCGGCGTCTTCGGCCGGCGCGCCGGGGCGTGCACCCGGACGGTCCTCCAGCAGCGTCCCGCCGCCGCCCTGGACCGGGTCGTTGGCGTCACGCTGCGTCGGGTAGTTGGTGATGTTTTTCCGGGTCTTCATGAGCACCGGAATCAAGGCACCGATAACCACCAGGGCAACGATAATGGGCAGGATAATGGGGAGGATGTCGTTCACTCCCCTAGCTTCTCACAACCGCTAAAAGCCCCGGCGCGGCGCCGGTGGCTGCGCGGCGGGCGGGTTCAGACCTCGGCGCCGAGCCGTTGGCTGATCACCGTGGACACGCCGTCGCCGCGCATCGTGACGCCGTAGAGGGCGTCGGCGACCTCCATGGTGCGCTTCTGGTGGGTGATCACGATCAGCTGGCTGGACTCGCGCAGTTCCTCGAAGATGGTGATCAGCCGGCCCAGGTTGGTGTCGTCCAGGGCGGCTTCGACCTCGTCCATCACATAGAACGGCGAGGGCCGTGCCTTGAAGATCGCCACCAGCAGGGCCACCGCGGTGAGCGAGCGTTCACCGCCGGAAAGCAGCGAGAGCCGCTTGATTTTCTTGCCCGCCGGCCGGGCCTCAACCTCGATGCCGGTGGTCAGCATGTCCGAGGGGTCGGTCAGCACCAGCCGGCCCTCGCCGCCCGGGAAGAGCCGCGCGAAGACCCGGACGAACTGTTCGGAGGTATCCGCGAACGCCTCGGCGAAGACCTTTTGAACCCGGTCGTCGACCTCCTTGATGATGTCCAGCAGGTCCTTGCGGCTGGCCTTGAGGTCCTCCAGCTGGGTGCTGAGGAACTGGTGGCGTTCCTCAAGGGCGGCGAACTCCTCCAGCGCCAGCGGATTGACCCGGCCCAGGGCGGAGAGGTCCCGTTCGGCCTTGCGCAGCCGCTTCTCCTGTTCCTCCCGGACGAAGGGCCGGCCCTCGACGATCTCGCGCCCGTCGTCGTCCACGGGCGCGCGCAGGGCGGCCCACTTGTCTGCGGCACCGCTGCCGGCATCGGCGGCCACCGGCACGGGCTGGTCCGGGCCGAAGTCCGTGATGAGCTGGCCGGCGCTGAGGCCCAGCTCCTCGACGCTGCGCAGTTCCAGCGCCTCGATCTTGAGCCGCTGCTGTGCCCGGACAAGTTCGTCCCGGTGCACGGAGTCGGTCAGCTCGGCCAGTTCACGGGCCAGCGCATCGTTGCCGGTGCGCACTTCAACCAGCGACTGTTCCAGCTGCGCGCGGTGTTCCTCGGCCCGGTCGCGGTCCCGGCGGGCCAGTTCCACCGACACGTC
>DASSXE010000409.1:0-3335 GCA_035704125.1 Arthrobacter sp. | reverse complement strand
GTCCCGGTGCATTCGGACGCCGTGCAGGCCTTCGGTTCCCTGCCGGTTGATTTCCGCGGCACCGGCCTGGATGCCATGTCCATCTCCGGCCACAAGATCGGCGGTCCCGTGGGCGTCGGCGCGCTGGTCCTGGGGCGCGCCGTCACCCTGACCCCGGTCCAGCACGGCGGGGGACAGGAACGCGATGTCCGCTCCGGAACCCTGGACACCGCCTCCATCGCCGCCTTCGCCGCGGCTGCGGAGGCCGCGGTGGGCCGGCTGGAGGCGGAGACTTCCCGGATCTCGGCCCTGCGCGACCGGCTGATCGAGGGCGTGCAGGCCGTCGTGCCGGAGGCCGTGCTGCGCGGCGCCCCGGCGGAGGGCCGGCTTCCCGGCAATGCGCACTTCACCTTCCCCGGCTGCGAGGGCGATTCGCTGCTCTTCCTGCTGGACCTGGCGGGGGTGGAGTCCTCCACCGGTTCCGCCTGCACCGCCGGTGTGCCCCGCCCCTCGCACGTGCTGCTCGCCATGGGCCTGGACGAGGAGACCGCACGCGGCGCGCAGCGGTTTACCCTCGGCCACGCCTCCACCGCCGGGGACGTCGACGCGCTCCTTGACGCGCTGCCGGGGGCCTGCGCGCGCGCCCGGCAGGCCGGGATGGCCGGCCACGAATCGAGCATCCAGACCGCGGGAACCGTCGCCCGGCACGCCGGGAACGGCTGACTGTACTGAGTCTGAGTCTGAGGCAGAGTCAGGGCACCAGCTGCGCCAGCGGGACCTCCGGGTCCGCCAGGGCCGCCGCGCTGACGGCCGCGCGGCCGGCGATCAGCGCCTTGATGGCCTTCTGCGGTTTGTCCGCCCGGGGCCAGTTGACGTTCATCCCCGCCACCACCCGGCCGTCGCGCTGCCAGAACGCGAGGAAGGCCCGGTCCGCCAGCGAGCCCCGGATCACGGGCCCGGCGTCCACCAGCGTGGCAAAGCCGGAGTACTCCATGCTGACGTCGTACTGATCCGTGTAGAAGTAGGGGATGGCGTCCAGCACGGCCGGCAGGCCCAGCATCGCCCGGGCCGCCACCTTCCCGCCGTTGAGTGCGTTGGCCCAGTGTTCACTCCGGTGGTGCTCCCCGGTTGCGGGGTGCAGGGCGTTGGCGACGTCGCCGGCGGCAAAGACGCCGGGTGCTGAGGTCCGCAGCGACGCGTCGGTCAGGATGCCGTTGCGCAGTTCCAGTCCCGCCGCCGCGGCGAGTGCCGTCTCCGGTATCACGCCCACCGCGACCACGACGACGTCGGCCGGCAGGGTTTCGCCGGAATCGGTGCGCACGCCGGTCACCCGGCCGGCGTCGCCGATGATCTCCGCGGCGGACGCCGGCAGCCGGAACCCCACGCCGTGGGACTCGTGCAGCGAACGGAAGAAGCCGCCCAGTTCCGGGCCGATGGCGGCGGCGAGCGGCACCTGCTCCAGTCCCAGGAGGGTCACCGTGTTGCCGTAGGAACTCGCGGCGGCCGCCAGCTCCATCCCGATCCAGCCGGACCCGATCATCACCACCCTCCGGCCGCCGCCGGCGATGGCCGCCCGCAACCGGCGGCTGTCTTCCACGGTCCGGAAGGTCAGGACGCCGTCGAGGTCGCCGCCGGGGAGGGGAATCGACCGCGGCCGTGCCCCGGTGGCCAGCAGCAGGTGGGTGTACCCGAGCGTGCTGCCGTCGTCGAGGGCCACGGTCCGCGCTGCCGGGTCCAGTCCGGCCGCGGCGGTGCCGAGGCGCAGGTCCACGCCGTTCTCCGCGTACCAGTCCGGCGGGACCACCGCCAGCGCCTCGTCGCCGTCCTTGCCCAGCAGGTATTCCTTGGACAGCGGCGGCCGCAGGTAGGGCGGGTGCTGCTCGGCCGCGAGCAGGACCAGCGGTCCGTCGAAGCCCTCCGCCCGCAGGGTCTTGGCGGCGGTGGCTCCGGCGAGCCCGCCGCCCACAATGACGATCTGATCCTTGGCCATCTCCGCCCGTCCCGCCCGCAGCCTGTCTAAAACTGATAATCCTGACGCTAGAAGCCGCGCCCGTCGGCGTCAAGGGCTTTTTGGGGCAGATTCGGCGTGGCGATAGAATCGGAGGGCAGGGCGTCGTGTTATTCCGCCGCCCGTCCCCATTCTCCAGAGAAAGCCAGTATGCGAGTTCTTGCAGCCATGAGCGGCGGCGTCGATTCGGCCGTCGCCGCAGCCCGCGCCGTCGAGGCCGGACACGACGTCGTCGGGGTCCACCTGGCGCTCTCGCGCATGCCCGGCACGCTGCGCACCGGCAGCCGCGGCTGCTGCACCATCGAGGATTCGCGCGACGCCTGGCGGGCCTGCGACGTCCTGGGCATCCCGTACTACGTCTGGGACTTCTCCGAGCGGTTCAAGGAAGACGTCGTCCAGGACTTCATCGACGAATACGCGGCCGGGCGCACGCCCAACCCCTGCATGCGCTGCAACGAGCGGATCAAGTTCGCCGCGCTGCTGGAGAAGGCCATCGCCCTGGGCTTCGACGCCGTCTGCACCGGCCACTACGCCAAGGTGATCACCGACGCCGACGGCAACCCCGAACTGCACCGCGCCGCCGACTGGGCCAAGGACCAGAGCTACGTCCTGGGCGTCCTGACGCACGAACAGCTCCGGCACTCGATGTTCCCGCTCGCGGACACCCCCTCCAAGGCCGAGGTCCGCGCCGAAGCGGAGCGCCGCGGGCTGTCCGTGGCGAACAAGCCCGACAGCCACGACATCTGCTTCATCCCCGACGGCGACACCGCCGGCTGGCTCGCCGAAAAGATCGACATGACCGCCGGCGACATCGTCGACGAATCCGGCGCCAAGGTCGGCGAACACCCGGGCGCAAACGCCTTCACGGTCGGCCAGCGGCGCGGCTTGAAACTCGGCACCCCCGCGGCGGACGGCAAGCCTCGCTTCGTGCTGGAAATCCGGCCCAAGGAAAACAAGGTGGTGGTGGGCCCCGAAGCCCTGCTGGCCATCGACGAGATCCGCGGCATCAAGGAATCCTGGGCCGGCCTGCCGATCGCCGAGATCGCCACCGGGGCCGAATTCGCCTGCCACGCCCAGGTCCGCGCCCACGGCGATCCCGTCCCGGCGATGGCGCGGATGGAACAGGGCAACCTCGTGGTCACCCTTTCCGAGCCGCTGCGCGGCGTCGCCCCCGGCCAGACCGTGGTGTTGTACCAGGGCAGCCGGGTCCTGGGCCAGGCGACGATCGACGCCGCCCGGTCCCTGCAGCGGGCCGTGCTCTAAGCCGCGGCGCCAGCCCTTCAGGGTGTCGGTTTCCGGCCCGAATCCTGAAGAAAACGATGAGTTGCCCCGCGTGGTGTAAATTTTG
>DASSXE010000363.1:0-6165 GCA_035704125.1 Arthrobacter sp. | reverse complement strand
TCACCCCGAACCAGGAAGGAGGGTCCGAGTGAACATCGCCAGCTTTGCCCCGCTCGCCGTCGTCCTCCCCATCCTGGGCGCCGCCCTGACCTTCCTGCTGATCCGGCATTCCCGGGCGCAGCGGACCGTCAGCATCGCGCTGCTCTCCCTGACCCTGCTGCTGGAATGCTGGCTGCTGGCCTCCGTCTGGGAAGGCGGAACGGCGGCGGTGAGCATCGGCGGCTGGCTGCCGCCGTGGGGCATCGTGCTGGTGGTGGACCAGTTTTCCTCGCTGATGCTGGTGGTGTCCTCGGCCGTGAGCCTGGCCGTGCTGGTCTACGCGACCGGCCAGGGCATGGCCGACGGCGACCGTGACGCCCCGGTCTCGATCTTCCACCCCACCTACCTGATCCTGGTGGCCGGGGTCTCCAACGCCTTCCTCTCCGGGGACCTGTTCAACCTCTACGTGGGCTTCGAGATCCTGCTGACCGCCAGCTACGTGCTGATGACCCTCGGCGGGACCGGGCCGCGGATCCGCGCCGGCGTGACCTACGTGGTGGTCTCGGTGGTCTCCTCGGTGCTGTTCCTGATCGCCATCGCGATGATCTACGGCGCCACCGGAACCATCAACATGGCGGACCTGGCCATCAAACTGGGGGACCTGGACCAGGGCACCCGGAACCTGCTGCACGTGCTGCTGCTGGTGGCCTTCGGCATCAAGGCCGCCGTCTTCCCCCTGAGTTTCTGGCTCCCGGACTCGTACCCGACTGCGCCGGCCCCGGTCACCGCCGTGTTCGCCGGATTGCTCACCAAGGTGGGCGTCTACGCGATCGTCCGGACGGAAACCCTGCTCTTCCCCGGCGACACGTTCAACACCCCGCTGATGGTCGCGGCGCTGCTGACCATGGTGGTGGGAATCCTCGGCGCGCTGGCGCAGAGCGACATCAAACGATTACTGTCCTTCACGCTGGTCAGCCACATCGGCTACATGGTCTTTGGCCTCGCGATGTCCTCGGTGGCGGGGCTGGGTGCCGCGGTGTTCTATGTGGCCCACCACATCACCATCCAGACCAGCCTGTTCCTGGTGACCGGGCTGATCGAACGCCGCGCCGGGAGTTCCTCGGTGGACCGGGTGGCCGGCCTCGCCAAGCTCTCACCGCTGCTGGCCGTCCTGTTCTTCATCCCGGCGATGAACCTGGCCGGGATCCCGCCGTTCTCCGGCTTCCTCGGGAAACTGGGGCTGCTGCAGGCCGGCGTCGCCCTCGGCACACCGCTGGCCTACGCCCTGGTGGCCGGCGGAGTGCTGACCAGCCTGCTGACCCTGCTGGCCATCGCCCGGGTCTGGAACCGTGCCTTCTGGCGCAAGCCCGAGGACGCCGAACACCCGGACCCGGTGCTGCTGGCCGTGCCCGGCGGCGGATCCGGCCCGACGGCCACCCGGACCGCCGTGTCCCTGCTGCCCCGGACCATGGTGGGTTCCACCCTGGCCCTGGTGCTGGTGGGGGTGGCGCTGACGGTCTTCGCCGGGCCGCTGTTCCGGCTCTCCGGGCAGTCGGCGGCGGAAATGCTGGACCGGACGTCCTACATCCACGCCGTCCTCGGCGATGACGTCGCCGTTCCCGCGCTGTCCCATCCCGTACGGCAGGAGGGCGGCAAATGACGCGGAAACGGATCTCCCTGCGCCAGGAACTGCCGCTGCTGGTCTGGCTCGTCATTGTCTGGGGCGCCCTATGGCAGGATTTCAGCGCCGGCAACCTGCTCTTCGGCGCGCTGATCGCGGTGCTGGTGGCCAGGCTGTTCTACCTGCCGCCGGTGGAACTGGGCGGCCGGTTCAACGTCCTGCGCGCCGTCCCGTTCGGCCTGGTTTTCCTGGCCAAGGTGGTGGCGGCAAGCTTCCAGGTCCTCTACCTGGCCGTGGTCCGTGGACCTCGGGTGATCAGCGCCGTCGTCGCCGTCCCGCTGCGGAGCCACTCGGACCTGCTGGTTACCGCGACCGGCCACGTCATCTCACTGATCCCGGGGTCCGTGGTGGTTGAGGTGGACAGGTCCACCTCAACGCTTTACATCCACGGCATCAACGTCCGCGACGCCGGGGACGCCGCCAAGCTCCGCAAGGAAGTCCGGGACACCGAGGCCGGCCTGATCCGGATCATGGGCACGCCGGCCGAACTTTCCGCACTCAAACAGGAGGCAGCCGCATGATGCCGATCGTCCTGGCCGTCACCGCCGTCGTCCTCTCCCTGGCGGCGGGCGGTGCAATCATCCGGATCGCGCGGGGGCCGTCCCTGCTGGACCGGGTACTGGCCGCCGACGTGCTGCTGGCCATCCTGGGCGCCGCGCTGTGCATCGATATGGCCGTCAACCGGCACCTGAACAACCTGATGCTGCTGGTGTCGATTTCGATCATCGGCTTTGTCGGGTCAGTAACCGTGGCCCGCTTCGTGGCGGACCGCAGGAGGCCCAATGAATCCTGAGACATTTTCCGCAGACACCGTCATCGACGCCGTCTCGGCCGTTTTCATGGTGGTGGGGGCACTGATGTCCCTGGCGGCGGCCATCGGCCTGCTCCGCTTCCCGGACCTGATGAGCCGGATGCACGCGGCGACCAAGCCGCAGGTGCTGGGGTTGTTCCTACTCCTGTGCGCGGTGGGCCTGCAGATGCGGACCTGGTGGGTGTGGCCGGTGCTGGTGGTGGCGTGGATCTTCCAGCTGCTGACGGTGCCGGTGTCCGCCCACATGGTGGGCCGGGCCGGCTACCGCACCAAGCACCTGCACCCGGAGCTGCTGAGCGCCGACGAACTTGAGGCCGTGGTGCAGCAGGCTGCCGGGGAACGCGGGTTCAGCGACGACGGCGACGCGCGCCGGAAGTAGCTTGCCGGTTAGACCATGTCCTGGGTCTTGGCGAAGCGGGTGACGGCCCGCTGGGTCCCGCGGTTGGCCAGGACCTGGATGACGGCACTGACGGAGGCGGAGATCAGCGCGAAGGTCAGGGCCTGGCGCAGCGTGGTGGGAACGTCGTCGTCGTGGCCCTTCGGCGGCTTGTTCCCGGTGGTCTTCTCCCAGACGGTGTCCACGAGCTTGGTGCCGACGAGGCCGGCGACCAGGCTGATGCCGGTGCCGAGCAGTTTGATGACGATGTTCATTTTCGTGCTCCTTGCGGGAGGAAACAGGGCTGACCCTAGCCTAACGGCATCCGCCGCCACCGGGCCGCCACCAGCCAGGGGCCGGCCGGGTCCAGGCGCCAGTGACCAACGCCCCTGCCCGGCTTCCCGGGCCGGACGTACCGTCGGGCATGGAGAAAGCCCGCACCCCGGCCGTCCCCATCGCCCCGCACGCCGCCCCCGACGGTACGTGGGGTGCGTTCTACCAGTGGGCCGGCGCCTGCTCGGTCCTCTTCGTGGTGCTGCTGGTCGTTGCCCTGGTGCTGGACTTCATCGCGCCGCCGCCCGTGCACGGCGGTCCCGCCACGCTTGAGTTCATCGGCCGGAACAAGGCCACCTACACCGCCGAGCAGCTGCTCTGGACCGTGCCGAACATCCTGCCCGTGCCGCTGTTCGCGGCCCTGTTCCTGGCGCTCGCCCCGCTGGGCCGCAGCCTGGCGTTGCTGGCCGCCCTGACTGGCGGCCTGTCCTGGGCTCTGATCCTCGCCATCCCGGTCACCAGCAGGGGCTCCCTGGTCCTCGTCTACCTCAGCGACCGCTATCTGGAGGCGCACGACGACGCCGCGCGGCTGAGGTACGCGACCGCGGCGGAAGCGGTGATCGCCGAGAACAACACCCCCGCCGTCGCAGGCGTGCTTTCCGCGGCCGGCATCCTGCTGATTTCCGTCGTCATGGCCAGGGGAGTGCTGCCCCGTGCCGTGGCGTGGCTGGGCATCGCCGCCGGCGGCCTCGGGTTCGCGGCCGAGGCGCTGCGGCACGTGGTCCCGGAGCTCTACGGCGGCTACGGGATTCTCATGTGGGCCTGGTTCGTGGCGGTCGGAATCGCCTTGGTCCGGCTGGGGCGCCGGACCCGGGGCGGCAGCGGCGCAGTCCCTGCACCGCGGGTGTAAACTGGCCCAGCCCATAAGGGTGACATTCAATACGACAGGGGAGCGCCGCCGTCGGACCGTTCCGGATCACTCCGGAAACCGTTGGTGGGCGCTGAGAGTGCGGACAGCCGCAGACCCTCGAACCTGATCCGGTTAGTACCGGCGCAAGGGAGTCGAGTTCTCAGGATGTCCGGCAGCCGCGGCAGAAGCCGCGACCCGGCCGGAGCATCCTCCCCTCCTGTACCTCAGGAGGACACCATGACTGATATTTCTGCGAACCGCACCGCGGCCGCCGGCAAGAAGAGCTGGCGCGTGGTCGACATCGTGCTGGCGGCCCTGATCGCCATCGCCGGCGGCGTGATTTTCTGGGCCTGGGACCAGGGCTCCAACGTCGTCTCCGTCCCGCTCACCGCCGTCTACCCGCCGCTGACCGGGCTGTACGCCGGCGGCTGGATGATCCCGGCGGTGCTGGGCATGCTGGTGGTCCGGAAGCCCGGCGCCGCGCTGTTCTGCGAGGCTGTGGCGGCTACCGGCGAGCTGATCATGGGCTCGCAGTACGGCACCACCGTGCTCATCTCCGGCATCCTGCAGGGTTTGGGCGCCGAGCTCATCTTCGCGGCCTTCCTCTACAAGAAATTCAACCTCCCGGTCTCGCTGCTGGCGGGCGCGGGTGCGGGCCTCTTCTGCGGCCTGAACGACAGCTTCCTGCCGTGGGGCTGGAACATCGCCTATGAAGCCGGTGACAAGGCCGCGTACATCATCTTCTGCGCCATCTCCGGCGCCGTGATCGCCGGCGGCCTGTCCTGGCTGGCCACCCGCGGCCTGGCCCGGACCGGGGTGCTGGCCTCCTTCGCGTCGCGCAAGGCGGCATCGGAACCCGCGTTCTCCTGATGCCGTCCCGGTCATGACATCTTCAGAGGTCCGCCCCGCCGCGGTGACCGCCCGCGGCTGGGGATGGCGGCATGCCGGGCGCACCCGGCCCGCCGTCAGCGGACTGGACCTGGACATCCGCCCGGGCGAACGGGTCCTGCTGCTTGGCCCCTCCGGCGCGGGCAAATCCACGCTGCTGCACGCCCTCGCCGGCGTCCTGGGTGACAGTGCCGGCGGCGCGGATGCCGACGCCGACGACGCCGATGAGACCGGCAGCCTGCTGATCGACGGCGCCCCGCCCCGGGACGTGCGGGGACGCGCCGGGCTGGTGCAGCAGGACCCGGAGACCCAGGTGGTGTTGTCCCGGCTCGGCGACGACGTCGCCTTCGGGGCGGAGAACCTGGCCGTCCCGCCGGCGGACATCTGGCACCGGGTGGGCGAGGCGCTCGACGACGTCGGGCTGGGCGGCCTGCCCCTGGGGCACCCGACGTCGGCGCTGTCCGGCGGGCAGAAGCAACGGCTCGCGCTCGCCGGGATCCTGGCGATGCGGCCCGGACTGCTGCTGCTGGACGAACCCACGGCCAACCTTGACCCGGCCGGCGTGCTCGAGGTCAGGGACGCCGTCGGCCGCTGCCTGGACAGGACCGGCGCCACCCTGGTGGTCGTCGAGCACCGGGTGGCCGTCTGGAAAGACCTGGTGGACCGGATCGTTGTGCTGCAGCCCGGCGCGGGTGCCGACTCCGCCGTGCTGCTGGACGGGGCCCCGGACCGGGTCCTGGCGGAGGCCCGCGAGATGCTCATTGCCGCCGGCGTCTGGGTGCCGGGCCATGTACCGGCCACCCGGGGACGGCGCGGTGGAGCCGGCGCCTCCACGACCCCGGATGCGGGGACCGCGCAGCTGCTGCTCGCCGCGGAGAAGCTGGCCGTCTCCCGCGAACGGCCCCGCCGGGGCGGCCTGCGTACGGGCTTCAAGCCCATCCCACCGGTGCCCGTGCAGGCCGGGATCACCGCCCAGGTACAGGCCGGCCGGGCCCTCACCATCACCGGGTCCAACGGTTCCGGAAAGTCCACCTTTGCCCTGACCCTGGCCGGTCTGCTGGCCCCCGTGTCCGGCACCGTTTCCGCGACCATGAAACTCAGTGCCGGCGCGGGTATCGATCCCTATAAGTGGAAGGCCCAGCAGCTGATCTCCCGGATCGGCACGGTGTTCCAGGAGCCCGAACACCAGTTTGTGACCGGCCGCGTGCTCGATGAATTGATGTTCGGTCCGCGACAGCTGGGCCGCG
>DASSXE010000292.1:0-3064 GCA_035704125.1 Arthrobacter sp. | reverse complement strand
TTAATTCATCACTTGATGAATTGAGGGTAGGGCCGCGAGTGGGGGCCGTCAATGCTGGGATACATTGGTAGCTGACCTTTTCCTGCCCCCAGCCCAGAACGGATGCCCGCGTGGTCCTGCGACTCTCCACTCTGTTCCTGCGACCCCTCCGCGAGGACCCGGCCGACGCCGAGGTGGCAAGCCACCGGCTCCTGGTCCGGGCCGGATACATCCGCCGGGCCGCACCGGGTATCTACACCTGGCTGCCGCTTGGATTGAGCGTGCTGCGCAAGGTGGAGGAAGTCATCCGCGAGGAGATGACGGCGATCGGCGCGCAGGAAGTCCACTTCCCGGCGCTGCTGCCCAAAGAACCCTACGAGGCCACCAACCGCTGGACCGAGTACGGCGAGGGCATCTTCCGTCTCAAGGACCGCAAGGAGGCCGACTACCTTCTCGCGCCGACGCACGAGGAAATGTTCACCTTGCTCGTCAAGGACCTGTACTCCTCGTACAAGGATCTGCCGCTGAGCATCTACCAGATCCAGAACAAGTACCGCGACGAGGCGCGTCCCCGGGCAGGCCTGCTGCGCGGCCGCGAGTTCATCATGAAGGACTCCTACTCCTTCGACATCGACGACGCCGGCCTGGACGCCAGCTACGCCGCGCACCGCTCCGCCTACCTGAAGATCTTCGAGCGCCTCGGCCTTGAGGTCGTCCCGGTGACGGCCACCGCCGGCGCCATGGGCGGGTCCAAGAGCGAGGAATTCCTGCACCCCACCGAGATCGGTGAGGACACCTTCGTCCGGTCGGCCGGCGGCTACGCGGCCAACGTCGAGGCCGTCACCACGGTGGTCCCCGCCGACATCGACTTCACCAACGCCCCGGCGGCCCAGGTGCGCGACACCCCGGACACCCCCACGATCGACACCCTCGTGAACGCGGCCAACGCTCTTGCGCCCCGCAGCGAGGCCGACGGCGGCGCCTGGACCGCCGCGGACACGCTCAAGAACGTCGTCCTCGCCGTCACGCTGCCCACCGGGGAGCGCCAGCTCGTCGTGATCGGCGTCCCGGGCGACCGCGGTGTGGACCTCAAGCGCGTCGAGGCGACCATCGGATCCTTCCTGCCGATCGGCGGCGAGATCACGCTGGAAGCGGCCAATGAGGACGACCTCAAGAAGCAGTCGCTGCTGGTCAAGGGCTACATCGGTCCCGGCTTGACGCTGGACGCGCCGCTGCTCGGTGCCGAGGCCGCCTCAAAGCTGCTCTACCTCGTGGACCCCCGCGTGGTCCGCGGTTCCGCCTGGATCACCGGCGCCAACGAGGAAGGCAAGCACGTCTTCGGCCTGGTCGCCGGCCGGGACTTCGGCTGGGACGGCGTCATCGAGGCCACCGAGGTGCGCGCCGGCGACGAGGCCCCGGACGGCTCCGGACCGCTGGAAACCGCCCGCGGCATCGAGATGGGGCACATCTTCCAGCTCGGCCGTAAGTACGCCGAGGCGCTGGACCTCAAGGTCCTGGACCAGAACGGCAAGCAGGTCGTCGTGACCATGGGCTCCTACGGCGTTGGCGTCACCCGCGCGGTGGCTGCCCTGGCCGAGTCCAACCACGATGACAAGGGCCTGGTCTGGCCTCGCGCCGTTGCGCCGGCCGACGTCCACGTCGTCGCCGTCGGCCGCGGCGAGGAAATCTTCGCCGCAGCCGAGAAGCTGGCCCTGGAACTCGAGGCCGCCGGCCTCGAGGTCATCTACGACGACCGCCCCAAGGTCTCCCCGGGCGTGAAGTTCGGCGACGCCGAACTCGTCGGCGTCCCCACGATCCTCGCCGTCGGCCGCGGCCTGGTGGACGGCGTCGTCGAAATCAAGGACCGCCGCAGCGGAGCAGCCGAAAACATCGCCGTGGACCAGGCCGTTGACTACTGTGTCAACGCCGTCCGCAACAGCTGACCCGCGTTGCAGGGGATGGTCTCCGGACTGGAATCGATCCAGCTCGCCACGCTGGTCCTGGTGGTGGTGGCCGGCTTCGCGGCCGGCTGGATCGACGCCGTGGTGGGCGGCGGGGGACTGATCCAGCTGCCCGTGATGCTCCTGGTGCCCGGCATCAGCCCGGTGCAGGCGCTGGCGACGAACAAGATGGGCTCCATCTTCGGAACCACCACCAGCGCGGTGACCTACTACCGGCGCGTCCGGCCGGACCTCCGGACCGCCATCCCGATGGCGGTGATCGCGCTGGCCGGCAGCTTCGGCGGAGCGATCCTCGCGGCGAACCTGCCGGCGAGCGTGTTCAAACCGATCATCGTCGCCGCCCTCGTTGCCGTGGCGCTGTTCACCGCGCTGCGGCCCAACGTCGGCGAGCTGACCAAGCTGCGCCATGACGGGCACCGGCACTATGTGATTGCCTGCCTGATCGGCGGGGTGATCGGTTTCTACGACGGCATGATCGGACCCGGCACCGGGTCGTTCCTGATCATCGCGCTGGTTTCAGCCATGGGCTACGCGTTCCTGGAGGCCAGTGCCAAGGCAAAGATCGTCAACATGGCCACCAACGCGGGCGCCCTGATGTTCTTCCTGCCGCACGGCTCGCTGCTTTGGGGCCTTGGCTTGGTCCTGGGCGGCGCGAACATGGCCGGCGGGTACCTTGGCGCCCGCACCGCCGTCAGCCGCGGCAGCAAGTTCATCCGGATTGTGTTCCTGGTGGTCGTGGGCGTACTGATCATCAAGCTCGGCTCCGACGTCTGGCACGACACCGTCGGCTGAGCCGCCCGGCCCGTCGGCTGGGCCCAGGGGCCCGCGGCCCTGCCCCGGCGCTGCCGCCGGGCGTAGCATGCAGCTATGTCAGCACCCGGAGATCGTTACCGCGATGCCCTGGCCGCTGCGGCCGGGCATGCCCGCCGCTGGCTGGAGAGCCAGCAAACCCGGCCCATCGGTCCCAGCCTGAGTGCGGCCGGGCTGGCCGCCGACTTCGGCGGCCCGTTGCCCGAAACCGGGATGCCGGCGGCCGAGGTGGTGGACTACCTGGCCGCCAAGGCCGAACCCGGACTGATGGCGATGCCCTCCGGCCGCTTCTTCGGTTGGGTGATCGGCGGCAC
>DASSXE010000262.1:0-2222 GCA_035704125.1 Arthrobacter sp. | reverse complement strand
GTTGACGAACAGGGTGACCTGCCCCCCGGTGGCCGGCTTGGCCGCGTCGGCAGCGAACTCCATTCGCACCCTCACATTGCCGATTGGCAGTTGGCTTTCGGCCTGCTGTCGGTACACGAACACGCCCATCATCGAGTACGTGTGGGTGAGCCGGCCGGCGTCGACGAACAGGGAGAATCCACCGAGGTGGTCGGCCTCTGCGACGATCACCCCTTCGGCGCCTCCGTCGGGGACGACCAGGTCGGCGCTGATGGCGTAGGACCGGTTGTAGATGCGCGGGATCATCCCAGGTGCGACGTCCTGCACGTCGCCGCGGTACTCGATCGCGCCGGTGTTCTCCAAAGGCGGGGTGATGCCGAAGAAGGACGAGAGCGTGGCCAGCAGCGGCAGCACCTTGTATCGCTCCGCCTCCTGCCAGAACAGGTCCTTGAGTTCTTGGACCTTCTCAGGGTGTTCTGCGGCTACGTCCCGGGCCTGCGTGAAGTCGTCGGGGAGGTAGTACAGCTCGGCTGGATCGGCATCGGGATCCCAGATATCGGGGGCGTATGGGCGCAGCGCTTCGGGGGTGACCACCCACGGGATGCGCGGCGTGCGCATCGCCAGCCACCAGCCGTCCCGGTACATGGCTCGGTTGCCGATGGTCTCGAAGTACTGCTGGGTGTGCCGCTCCGGCGCGGTCGGGTCCGTCAGCGAGTCGGCGAACGTGACCCCGTGCAGGGGCTCCTGCTCGACGCCGTCGACGCGCGAGGGCGCCGGGATGCCGGCGACGTCCAGGATGGTGGCGCCGACGTCGGTGACGTGGGTGAACTGGGACCGCAAGCCGCCGGGCGCACCCGTGTGCTGCGGCCAGTGGATCACCATCGGGTTCCGAGTGCCGCCCAGATGTGAGCCGACCTGCTTGCCCCACTTGAACGGGGTGTTCCCCGCCCAGGCCCAGGCGGCGGAGTAGTGCGGGTCCATGATCGGTCCGCCCCAGGACTCGTTGCCGCCGTAGCGCTCGGCGAGCTGAAGCTGCATCTCGTCGGTGAGGGGGATGCCGTTCTGCATCGTCATCTCGTTGAACGAGCCGGTGATGGTGCCCTCCAGGCTCGCCCCGTTGTCGCCCCAAATCCAGATCACCAGGGTGTTGTCCAGCTCGCCGAGTTCGTCGATGGCGTCGATGACCCGGCCAACATTGTGGTCGGCGTTCTCGGAGAAGCCGGCGTAGACCTCCATCTGCCGTGCGTAGTAGGCCTGCAGTTGGGGCGGGACGTCGTTCCAGGCTGGGAGGGCATCATCGCGTGGGGTGAGCTCGGCGTCCTCGGGGACGACGCCGAGGATCTTTTGCCGTTCGAAGACCGCCTCGCGCAGCAGGTCCCACCCTTGGTCGAACTGGCCCTTGTACCGGTCAGCCCACTCCGAGGCGACGTGGTGGGGGGCGTGGCTGCAGCCAGTGGAGAAGTAGACAAAGAACGGCTTGTGCGCGTCCTGTCCTCGCACCCCGTGCAGCCATTCGATGGTCTTGTCCGCCATCGCGTCGGGCAGGTAGTACGGGTTGTCCTCGTCGTAGTACCCCGCCGGTGTGCCGATGATCTTCTGATTCTCCGCCAGGCACGGGTCCCACTGACCGGAGTCGCCGCCGAGGAAGCCGTAGAAGTAGTCGAAACCCCAGCCATTCGGCCAGCGACCCAGCGGCCCGGCCGGGCCCTGCTGCCCATCCGGGGTCAGGTGCCACTTCCCGAACGCAGCGGTGCTGTAGCCGTTGTCACGCAGGATCCGCGGGACCGGGGCGCACTCCTGCGGCAGCATCGCCGTGTAGCCGGGGAACCCGCTGGAGAACTCGCCTACGGAGCCGAATCCTACGGCGTGGTTGTTCCTCGACGTTAGCAGCGCCGCCCGGGTCGGAGAGCACAGCGCGGTGACGTGGAAACGGTTGTAGCGCAGGCCGCCCTCGGCGAGCCGGGTGTAGTTCGGGGTCTGGATGGGGCCGCCGAAGGTGCTGGGGTTCCCGAAGCCGGCATCGTCGATGAGCACCAGCAGCACGTTGGGCGCGCCCTGCGGCGGTTCGGGGTGCCGGATCAGGTTCCAGTCCGGTTCGGAGCCGCGCAGGGTGTGGTTCGCCGTGCCGGTGAAGGCCGGCGTGGCCAGCGGAAGAATCGTGCGGTCAAGCTCGGTCATCAGGGGGTCTCCGGTTCTGTCATGACGCCCTGCCTCCGGCGGCGCAGGCGCTCGCGTTGGTGGGG
>DASSXE010000149.1:0-2349 GCA_035704125.1 Arthrobacter sp. | reverse complement strand
CACCCCGGCGCCGCGGCCGGCTGTGCGGGCACGGCTGGCGGAGGCCCTGAGCTCCCCGGCGGGCAAGCACCAGGTCCGGCGCGGCACCCTCTCCCCGGACGGTACCGTGCGCCTGGAAGGCGGCCCGGGTTCCCACCTGGTCCACGCCCTGGCGCTGTCCAACGCCCTGGTGCAGGTCCCGGCGGGGACCGCGGACCTCGCCGCGGGCGATGAGGTGGAAGTATGGATCCTGTGAACGATCCAGAACTTTCCTCCCAGCCCGCGCTGACCCACCTCCGCCAGGACGGCACGGCCCAGATGGTCGACGTCTCCAACAAAGCCCAGACCACCCGGGAAGCCACCGCCACCGCCACGGTCCACAGCACGGAGGAGGTCCTGGCGCTGCTGGGGTCCGGGGAACTGCCCAAGGGCGACGCCCTCGCCGTCGCCCGCGTCGCCGGAATCATGGCCGCCAAGAAGACCCCGGAGCTGATTCCGTTGTGCCACCCGCTGCCAATCAGCAAGGTCACGGTCGACTTCGAACTCGGCGCCGCCAAGGTCACCATCTTTGCCACCGTGAAGACCCGCGGCGTGACCGGGGTGGAGATGGAGGCGCTCACCGCGGTGTCCGTCGCCGCCCTGAGCGTGTACGACATGATCAAGGCCGTGGACAAGCACGCGGTCCTGACCGACATCAAGGTGCTGGCCAAAAGCGGCGGCAAGAGCGGGGACTGGTCATTGTGAGCGGGCACGGACAGCACGACGGCGAACCGCACCGCCACGGCGAGGTGACCGGCCGGAAGGCCGGCATCGTGATCGCCTCCACCCGCGCCGCCGCCGGCGTCTACGAGGACCTCACCGGCCCCGTCATCGCCGACTGGCTGACCGAGCACGGGTTTGAACCGTATCCGGCCATGGTGGTCCCCGACGGCGAACCCGTCGGCGCCGCCCTGCGCGCCCTGCTCAGCCAGCATCCCGCCGTCATCATCACCAGCGGCGGCACGGGCCTCAGCCCCACGGACGCCACCCCGGAACAGACCCTGCCGCTGCTGGACCGCGAAATTCCCGGCATCATGGAGGGCCTGCGGGCGGCCGGCGTCGCCAAGACGCCCACTGCCATGCTCAGCCGCGGCCACGCGGGCGCCGCCGGCGCCACCTTCGTCGTGAACCTGCCCGGATCCCCGAAGGGCGTCATGGACGGCCTGGGCGTCCTGGACCCGGTCATCGGCCACCTCTGCGACCAGCTGGAAGGCAACCATGGGCACTGACGCCGCTTCAAACCCCGTTTTCGATATCGTCCACGCCGTCCTCAGCGGCGAACCCATCTCCGTGGACCAGGCCATCGCGGCGGTCGAGTCTGACACCGCCGGCGCGGTGGTCAGCTTCAGCGGCGTCGTCCGCAACCACGACGGCGGCAAACCCGTGCAACGGCTCAGCTACAGCGCGCACCCCACGGCACACCAGATCATGGCCGACGTCGTCGCGCAGCTTGTCGCGGAACACGCCGCCGCCGGGACGGACACGCAGCCGGTGCGGATCTGGGCGGCGCACCGGACCGGAACGCTGGAGATCGGCGATCCCGCCCTGGTCTGCGCCGTCTCCGCCGCGCACCGCGGCCAGGCCTTCGCAGTCTGCGCCGAACTGGTGGACCGGATCAAGGAACAGGTCCCCATCTGGAAGGAACAGTTCTTCGCCGACGGCACCGTCGAATGGGTCGGCGCCGGCGGGTAGTCCGGCCGGCGGTCCGGCTGGTCATGAAGGGCCTCGGTTCCGGCCGCGGCGGGCCCCGGCGGTAGGGTTGAAGGCATGACCGAACAACTCGCCGTCGCCGTCCTGGGCGCCAACGGACGCATGGGCGCCGAGGCCGTTAAAGCCGTGGAAACCGCCGAAGACCTGAAGCTCGTGGCCGCCCTCGGCCGGAACGACTCCTTGGAGACCCTGCTCGAGGCCGGCGCCCGCGTCGTCGTCGACCTGACCGTCCCCGAAAGCACCGAGGCGAACGTCAGCTTCGCCGTCGAGCACGGGCTGCACGCCGTCGTCGGCACCACCGGCTGGGACGCCGGACGGCTTGCCCGGCTCGAAAAGCTCCTGGCCGGCAAGCCCGACGTTGGCGTCCTGATCGCACCGAACTTCGCGCTCGGCTCAGTCCTCGCCTCCGCGTTCGCCGCCAAGGCGTCCCGCTACTTCGAATCCGTCGAGATCATCGAACTTCACCACCCGGACAAGGTAGACGCGCCCTCCGGCACCGCCGTGCGCACCGCGGAACTGATCGCCGCCGAACGCGCGGCGGCGGGCGTGGCCCCGAGCCCCGATGCCACCACCAGCGAGCGCCCCGGCGCCCGCGGCTGCGAGGTCGACGGCGTCCGCGTC
>DASSXE010000104.1:0-8020 GCA_035704125.1 Arthrobacter sp. | reverse complement strand
AATGCTGTCCAGCCAGGGCCACCGGTCCTCATCGGTCAGCGGCTGGCCGGAGTGCATCTTGGCCACATTGGCGGCCGGGTGCAGGTCGTCGCCTTCGGCGAGGTCCCAGCCGAGGCGGCCGGCCAGCAGGCCGGCCACCGTGGATTTGCCCGAGCCGGAGACGCCCATGATGACCAGGACAGGGTGCTGCGCAGTCTTCGCCATTAAAGTCTGCCTTCCATAAATATGATTTAAACATGGCAAGCATATGGCAGCGGCCCCGTGCGGACAAACACTAAAAACCGGCGATGGTCTCCGGACCGTTCACGGCCACCACGTGGAAGGCTTCGGCGCTGCGTCCGTCCGGCAGCCCGCCGCGCCGGGCGGTGCCGAGCATGAGGCCCCGGACGGTGCGTTCCATCGCATCGACGTCGGGGTGCTGGCTGACGTGGACATGGATGGCGGCCAGCTTGGCTTCCACCTGGCCGGTGACGTCAACGAAGTGGTTTTCGCGTTCCTCCGGCCCGGCGAACAGCCAGAGCCAGGGCAGTTTGTACGCCGCCAGGCCGGCCTGGGCCAGTTCCGGGTAGGCAAAAGGGTTCTCCAGCGCCGGGTAGACCGCCCGGGTCACGGCCTCCCCCACCGCCAGATGGTCCGGGTGGCTCTTCTGGATCCGGGTCCAGTTCCGTTCCGGGTGCATGGCGAGGACGACGTCGGGCCGGAGCTGCCGGATCAGCCGCACCACGTCACGGACCACCTCGTGCGAGGGCTCGAGGTAACCGTCGCGCTGGTGCAGGTGGTGGATGTCGGTGACGCCCACCAGCGCGGCGGCCCGTTGCTGTTCCTCGGCCCGGAGCCGCACGATTTCCTCGCGCCGGTCGGGGTCGAAGCCGCCGGCGTCGCCGTCGGTCATGATGCAGTAGCTGACCTGCACTCCGGCCGCGGTCCACGCGGCGATGGTCCCGGCGGCGCCGAAATCGATGTCATCCGGATGCGCGGTGAAACAAAGCACCCGCTCGATCCGGTGGTGTGCCGGGTCGAACGGGCTCTGCGCCGCGGTGGCGTTGGTACTCAATGGTCAGCCTTTGCGTTTCTTGATTTCTTCGGTGGCCTGCGGCAGCACCTGGAACAGGTCGCCCACGATGCCGAAATCGGCGATCTCGAACACCGGGGACTCGGCATCCTTGTTGACCGCGACGATGACCTTGGCCGTCTGCATGCCGGCCTTCTGCTGGATCGCCCCGGAGATGCCGGCGGAGATGTAGAGCTGGGGTGAGACGGTCTTGCCGGTCTGGCCGATCTGGGCGTCGTGGCCGATCCAGCCGGCGTCCGTGGCGGCGCGGGAGGCGCCCAGGGCGGCCCCGAGGGCGTCCGCGAGGTCCTCGAGCGGGCCGAAGTTCCCATCGACGCCGCGGCCGCCGGCCACGACGATCCGGGCCTCGGAGAGGTCGGGACGTCCGCTGGCGGTCTTTTCGCTGCGGGCGACGATGCGGGCGGAGGCCGCGGCAGCCGTCTCCGGCACCTCGACGGTCACGGCCTGCGGCGTGGTGGCGGCGGCCGCCGCTTCCGGGGTGACGCTGTTGGCCTTGACGGTCAGCACCGCCACCGGCGTGGTCACCCGGGCGGTGGTGGTGTAGGAACCGGCGAGGACCGATTTGTGGGCGGTGCCGTCGGGGTCCACGGCCACGACGTCGGTGATGACGCCGGCGGCCAGCTTGATCCCCAGCCGGGCGGCGATGTCCCGGCTCTCGGCGGCGTTATCGAGCAGGACGATGCCGGCGCCGGAGGCCTGCACGGCGGCGGCCAGGTAGGCAGCCTTGGGGCCCGCAAGGTAGTCGTCCAGGTCGGTGGCGGACGGACGGTAGACGGCGCCCACGCCGTAGTCGCCCAGGCCGGCCGCCAAGGCGTCGTGCAGTTCGCCGTTGAGGGCCACCGCCGTGTCCCCCAGCGACCGGGCGATGGTCAGCAGTTCGAGGCTGGACTTCTTCAGCGCCGCGCCGGGGTTGTCGATGAAAACGAGTACTTGTGCCATGGTCGGATGATCCCCTTAGAGCAGCTTCTGGGCGGCAAGGAACTCAACGAGCCGGATGCCGGCATCGCCTTCGTCCGTGATGATGGTGCCGGCGGTCCGCGGCGGCCGGGCTTCGGCGGTCTCGACGGCGGTCCAGGACCCGGACGGGCCCACCTGGCCGGGTTCGACGCCGATGTCGGCCAGCGTGAGGGTGGTGATGGTCTTCTTCTTCGCCGCCATGATGCCCTTGAAATTCGGGTACCGGGGTTCGTTGATCTGATCGGTGACCGAGACGACGGCGGGCAGGTCCGCCTCGACGGTGACCGCCGACGAGTCGCCGTCGCGGCGGGCCGTGAGCTTGCCGCCGTCGACGTCGAGGGTGGCCGCAAAGGTCACCTGCGGCAGGCCGAGGCGCTCCGCGAGCTGGGCCGGGACCAGGGAGGTTTCGCCGTCCGTGGAGGCCATGCCGGTGATGATCAGGTCCGCGGGGCCCGCCGCGTTCAGGTGCCGGATGGCGGCCGCCAGCGCCAACGAGGTGGCGGCGGCGTCGGAGCCGGCCAGCGCTTCGTCGCTGAGGTGCACGCCCTCGCTGGCGCCGATCTGGAGCGATTTCTTGACGGCGTTGACGGCTCCGGCCGGGCCCATGCTGAGGGCGATGACCTTGTTTCCGGCCGCCTCGCCGCCGCGGGCCTCGGTCAGCTGCAGCGCGGCCTCGAGGGCGTACTCGTCGAGCTCGGAGAGGATGCTCTCGGAGCGGTCCGTGGTGTTGTCCCCGCCGCTGAGGTGGCGGTCGAACTGCGCGTCCGGTACGTGCTTGACCAGCACAATGATCTTCAGGGTTTCTTCCACTGTGTCTACAGCAGCCTTCCGTGCGGGTGGGCAGCCAGCCGGGTGGGGTCGTGGCCAGGTGGGTCTTCCCGGGAGGTGCCGGGTAGCTCCTAGCTAACCATATAGCGGGGGCCGGGACGGGGCCCGGTTAACCCACGTGTCAGCGCGGGGCCCGGCCGGTACCTTTCGGTTCCGGCCGGGCCCCTGCCCGCGCCGTGGTGGGAGTTGCGGCTACTGGTCGGCCGCGGCCCCGAGGGTGACGTCCACCTGCTTCTCCTGGCCGCCGCGGACGACGGTGACCTTGACGGTGGCGCCGGCGGCCTGCTCCCGGACCGCCGCCGTGAGCTGGTTCGGATCGCTGATGGCCAGGTCCTGGAACTTGGTGACCACGTCTCCGACCTTGATGCCGGCCTTGTCCGCCGCCGAGCCGGGCTCGACGGTTGCGACGTCGGCGCCCACCGAGAAGCCCGAGGCCGAACTGCCGGAGGCCTTCGCCTTCACGCTCACGCCCAGCTGGCCGTGGCTGGCCTTGCCGTTGCTGATGATCTCCTGGGCGACCCGCTTGGCGTTGTTGATCGGGATGCTGAAGCCGACGCCGATGTTTCCGCTGCTGCTGCCGCCGCTGGAGTCGCCGCCGGCGGAGGCGATGGCGACGTTGACGCCGATGATTTCGCCCTTGCTGTTGACCAGCGCACCGCCGGAGTTGCCGGGGTTGATGGCGGCGTCGGTCTGGATCACGTTGATCGAGATGCTGCCCTGGTTGGTGGTGCTGGGAGCCTGTCCGCCGCCGGGAGGGGCGAACTGGAAGCCCTGGTCACCGCCCTGGGAGTTGTCCGCGCCGTCCTTGGGAGCGGCCGAGGACGCGACGCTGATGGTGCGGTTGAGGGTGGAGACGATCCCGTCCGTGACCGTTCCCGTCAGTCCCAGCGGGGAGCCGATCGCGACGGCGGTGTCCCCGACGTTCAGCTTGCCCGAGTCACCCAGGGTGGCGGGCACCAGTCCGGAGGCGTTGTCGACCTTGATCACGGCGAGGTCTGAGAGCGGGTCGGTGCCGACGATCTTTGCCGTGTAGACCTTGCCGTCGTTCAGGCGGACCTCGACGGCGGCCTTGGCGGTCTTGCCGTCCAGGGTGACGACGTGGGTGTTGGTGAGGATGTGGCCGTCGCCGTCGAGGATGATGCCGGAGCCGGTGCCGCCCTCGGACCCGCTGGTGGCCTTGATGGTCACGACGCTGGGTGAGGCCTTCAGGGCCGCTGCGGTGATCGCGTTGACATCGTCCTTGTTGTTGACGATGACCGTGCCCGACTGGCTGCTGCTGCCGGTGGAGGAGACCTGGCGGTTGCCGATCAGGGCGTTGCTGCCGGCCACCACGCCGCCGCCCACCAGGCCGGCGGCGAGGATGCTGGCCACCAGGACCGGCACGCCGAAGGCGGCCTTGCGCCGGGGCGCGTTGCTCGGGTGGTTGAACGAGTGGTTGGGGCCCTGGCCGGCGGGCGGCTGGTTGCCGTAGCCGCCGTACTGGCCGCCGCCTTGGCCATAGGGGGCGGCGTGCTGCTGGCCCGGGGCTTGGTTCTGCTGCTGGTGTCCGTAGCCGGTGTGCTGGTACGCGGAGCCGAACTGCTGCGTCTCCGGTGCCGGGTTCTGGCCATACGCCGGCTGGTGCTGCGGGTACACGGGACGCGGAGCGTCCTGGTCCGGACGGTCGATGCGCGTGGTGGGGTTCTCCTGGCCTGAACCCTGCTCCGGCGCACCGTGCCGGGCCGCGGCAGCGCCGTCCGCCGGCTCCCGGTTCGGCTCTACTGGATCCGGCGAGCTGCCCTGCATTGGGTTCTCAGTCATGGAACTTCCTTTCATCCGTGTCTGCCATTAACTATGGTCGCTCAGACTGGTACAACTGCGTACATTCGCTGGGAGGTTCCTGAACACCGGAGCTTTTCGCTGGTGGCATATTCCCGGCGGTGGACTGCCTCAGGGGTGCACCATAGAATCAAATGGAATTGCCACAGCGACCTGCGGCTTTACACCTGCGTGGGGGCGCTGCTGCTGTTCTGGGACGACCGGCGCGGCCTGTGCCGGCCACAGAGGTGCTGAAGGGTTGCAGATGCGGTCAATGATGAAACGTTTCCTGGTGGGGATCGGGGTCGCCGGACTGCTGGCCCTCCCCGCCGCTCCCGCGCTGGCCGAGGACCCGGTGGCCATCCCTTCCGGACAAAACGTGGTGGACAACGCCAACGTGCTGGGCAGCCGGAAGGCCGAGGTCCAGGACGCGGTCCAGAAGCTGCTCAAGGACCACAAATACAACCTGTATGTCGTCACGGTAAAGACCTTCGAAAACCCGACCGACCCGAAGGCATGGGCCCAGGCGGTCGCCACCAAGAAGGGCATGGGCCGGGCGGACGTCATTCTCACCATGGCCGACGACGGTAAGTACTACTTCTCGCCGAACTCGGCCAGCGCCATCTATTCCAAGACGAGCGCCATCACGCAGAACGCCATCGCCGCGAACCTCGGCGGCGGAAAGCGTGACTTCGCCCAAGCCGCGATTGACACCGCCGCCGCGGTCGGCGATGCGGCCGGCGGCGGCAGCGGCTCGGTCCCCTCGGGCGGGGCCGGCAGCGGCGTGCTCGTGGGAGTCGGCGTCGTGGCCGCCGGCGGCGTCGGAACCTACCTGTACCTGCGCAGCCGGCGCAAGAAGACCGCCACCGCGGGCTACGGCCCGCAGGGCGCGGACCTCGACCCGCTGGCCGGGCTGAGCGTGGAGGAACTGCGCCGCAAGAGCGGGTCCCTGCTGATCGAGGCCGATGACGCGATCAAGTCCAGCGAGCAGGAACTCGGCTTCGCCCAGGCGCAGTACGGCGATGCCGCCGTCGGCAACTTCACCAAGGCGCTGCAGGACGCCAAGGCCCACATGAGCGAGTCCTTCAAGCTGCAGCAGCAGCTCGATGACCACATTCCCGACACCGAAGAGCAGCAGCGCAGCTGGCTCGGCGAAATCATCCGCCGGTCCGAGGCCGCGCTGTCCTCCCTGCAGGAACAGAAGGCGGACTTCGATTCGCTGCGCGAGCTGGAGAAGAACGCCCCGCAGGCGCTCGCCGCCGTGGGAGCCGGGGCGGCGGAGGCCGGGACCAGGATCGCCGCGGCCGAGCAGTCCCTCACCGACCTGCGGGCCAAGTACGCAGACAGCGCCCTGACGGCCGTGGCGGATAACATCGGCCAGGCCAAGGAGCGGCTCGCCTTCGTGCAGAACGCATCGACGACGGCGCAGGAGAAGCTCAACGCCGGCGACGACAGCATGGCCGCCGTCGCGGTCCGCGCGGCGGAGGAAAGCCTGCACCAGACCAACGTGCTCCTCGGCGCCATCACCAAGGTCGCCGCAAGCCTGGACGAGGCGCGCAACGGTCTTGAGTCCGCCGTCGTGGACACCTCCCAGGACCTGGCACAGGCCCGCGCGATGATCCAGTCCGGGGCCCACCCGGAACTGGCTGGCCCGGTCGCCGGAGTGGAGGCCGCCCTCGCCGGGGTAAAGGCCGAGATCCAGGCCGGGAAGATCGACCCGATCGCGACGCTGGCGCGGGTCGAAAGCGCCCACCAATCCCTTGACGGTGCCCTGACCGGGATCCGGGACCAGCAGGAGCAGGCCCGCCGGGCGCAGGCCTCCCTGCAGCAAAGCATCATGTCCGCGCAGGCGCAGATCAGCGCGACGTCGGACTACATCACCGCCCGTCGCGGCGGGGTGGGCACCGAGGCGCGCACCCGGCTCGCGGAGGCGCAGCGGAACCTCGACTACGCCTTGTCGATTGCCCGCACCGACCCGGTCTCCGCGCTGCAATACGCCCAGCAGGCGCATTCCCTGGCCGCCCAGGCGGCGCAGCAGGCGCAGGCCGACGTGGACCAGTTCGGCGGCTACGCCAACCAGGGCTACGGCCGCGGCGGAATGTTCGGCGGCGGCGGTGGCGGCGGCCTCGGCGGCGCCATCCTCGGCGGCATCCTGATCAACTCCATCCTGCACGGCGGCGGTGGAGGCGGCTGGGGCGGCGGTGGCGGCTGGGGCGGCGGCGACTCAGGTGGCGGCTGGGGCGGTGGCGGCGGCGGCGACTTCGGTGGCGGCGGCGATTTTGGCGGCGGGGATTCCGGCAGCTTCTAGCGCCGGTTACAGACTAGGCGCCGGCGGATCCGTCCGATGACCGGCGGGTAGAGGCAGTACATTCACAGTTCACCGATTTCAGTGGCCACCACTGGAAAGGACGAGAGGTAACACCATGGTTAAGCAGTCCATTTTCGGCCGTATGGCGCAGCTGGCGAAGGCGAACATCAATTCCCTGCTCGATCAGGCCGAGGATCCGCAGAAGATGCTGGACCAGATGGTCCGGGACTACACGAACAACATCGCCGAGGCGGAGTCGGCCGTGGCCCAGACCATCGGCAACCTGCGGATGCTGCAGGACGATTACAACGAGGACGTCAAGAACGCCCAGGACTGGGGCAACAAGGCCCTCGCCGCGTCGCGCAAGGCCGACGAATACCGGGCCCAGGGTGATGCCGCCGATGCGGAGAAGTTCGACAACCTTGCCAAGGTGGCCCTGCAGCGCCAGATCACCTCTGAGAACGAGGCCAAGGCCGCCGAACCGAGCATCGCTTCGCAGAGCGAGGTGGTGGACAAGCTCAAGCAGGGCCTTGACCAGATGAAGGGCAAGCTCAACGAGCTCACCAGCAAGCGCAATGAACTCATCGCGCGGTCCAAGACCGCGGCTGCCCAGAGCCAGGTGCACGACGCCCTCCGGAGCATCGACATCATGGACCCGACGTCCGAGGTGGGCCGCTTCGAAGAGAAGATCCGCCGCGAGGAGGCCAAGGTCCGCGGCCAGCAGGAACTTGCTGCCTCCAGCCTCGACGCGCAGTTCAACTCGCTCGAGGACCTCGGCGAGCAGACCGAAATCGAGGCCCGCCTGGCCGCGCTGAAGTCCGGCGGCAGGCAGCAGGCCCTCGGCACGGGCAACGGCACGGCAACGGGTTCGACGGTGGATGAGGCCGACTTCGACAAGCTCTAACCGGTACCGCGGCGAAGGCCGGGCTCCTTCGGGAGCCCGGCCTTTGCCGTTCCCGCCACCGCCCGCGGCTATCCTCTGGATCCAGTAGCGTTGAGCCATGTCTTCGACCCTGGTTTGGCTACGTGATGACCTCCGCCTGGACGACAACCCGGCC
>DASSXE010000530.1:0-6731 GCA_035704125.1 Arthrobacter sp. | reverse complement strand
GGACCGGTGTTGTACGGCAGGTTGTAGCGCCGGCAGATGTCGCGGACCTTGGGCGCCACCTCGGCGTAGCGGTTGGACGGCAGGTCCGGGAAGAGGTGGTGCTCGATCTGGTGCGAGAGGTTGCCGGTCATCAGGTGCAGGAACGGCGAGCCGGAGATGTTGGCCGAGCCGATCATCTGGCGCACGTACCAGTCGCCGCGGGTCTCGCCGTCGACCATTTCCTCCGTGAAGGTGTCCGTCCCGTCCGGGAAGTGGCCGCAGAAGATCACCGCGTGGGCCCAGACGTTGCGGACGGCGTTGGCGGTCAGCGTGCCGTAGAGGGCCTGCTTGCCGGAGCCGCTGAGCATGGCGACGGCGGGGGTGGCGGCGTAGTCCTTGGTGAACTGCTTGAGGGCCTTGATTCCCAGGGCCTTGAGGTCCTTGTTGAGGGCCTCCTTGGACTTCTTGCCCTCTTTGTAGTCCACCAGCTCAAGGTCGTAGACCGCGATGCCCCACTCGAACACCGGCGCCAGCAGCGCGTTGTAGAGCGGGTTGCCCAGGTTGAAGGGCTTCCATTCCTGCTGCGGGTCCATCCGGAGCAGGTTGTACCCGATGTCGTTGTCCTTGCCCACCACGTTGGTCCAGCGGTGGTGCAGGTCATTGTGGGTGTGCTGCCAGGACCGTGCCGGGGTCACGAAGTCCCACTCCCAGGTGGTGGAGTGGATGTCCGGATCGCGCATCCAGTCCCACTGGCCGTGCAGGATGTTGTGGCCGAGTTCCATGTTCTCCAGGATCTTGGCCAGGCTCAGCAGGGTGGTGCCGGTGGCCCACGCGGCCTTGTTCCGGCTGACCAGGAGGGCTGCGCGGCCGGAAATTTCCAGGCCGCGCTGGATCTTGATCATTCGGCGGATGTAGGCCGCGTCCTCGGAGCCGCGTTTGGCCAGGATGTCGTCCCGGATGGCGTCCAGTTCGCGGCCCAGCTCGGCCACCTGCTCGTCCGACAGGTGGGCGGCGGCCGGCGGCCGCACCAGCGGGCTGCCGGTTTCGGCGAGGGCACCGGTTCGTTTCTTGACGACGACGGCGGCCGCGTCTGAGCGGGAGGCGTCGTCTTCGGCGGTCTCGGGTTTTTCTGCAAGCGTGGTCATCTAGTGGCTCTCCTCAGAGGTCGAGGTTCACGGGCCCGGCGGCTGCCGAGACACACGTCTGGATAAGTTGGCCGGGCTCGCCGTGTACCTCGCCGGAGCGAAGGTCACGGACCTGGCCGGCCCTCAGGGGGGTCAGGCAGCTGTGGCAAATTCCCATCCGGCAGCCGCTGGGCATCAGCACGCCGGCGTCTTCGCCGACATCCAGCAGGGGCGTGGCGCCGTCGGCGTCGACCTCGCGGTCGGACGCCTCAAAGGTGACCAGTCCGCCGTCATGTCCCTCGCCGCCGCCCAGGTTGGTGCTGAAGCGTTCGATGGTCAGGGCCGTTCCCGGCCCGTCGCTGACCTGTGCGGCCTGGGCTTCCCACAACGCCTCGGCGTCGTCCAGGAATCCTTCCGGACCGCACGCGTAGGCGGCGCGTTCCCGCCAGTCGGGGCACAGCCGGTCCAGCTCGGCGGCGGTGCCGAAGTCGGCCCGGCCGCGCTCCCCGGTAAACCAGTGGGTCACCGTGAAGTTGGGGAACTGGTCCGCGAGCTCAGCGAGCTCTTCGCGGAAGATGGAGTCTTCCGCGGTCCGCGCCGTGTGGATCAGTACGACGTCGGAGTCCGGACGGTGCGGCACCAGCGTGCGGATCATCGACATCACCGGGGTGATGCCGCTGCCGGCGGTGAGCATGAGCAGCGGGCGGGGATGCTCCGGCAGGACGAAGTCGCCCTGCGGCGGGGCCAGGAACAGGACGTCGCCGGGTTTGGTATTGCGGACCAGGGCGCCGGACACGGCGCCCATGTCGGTGACGGTGATGGCGGGGTCCTCGCCGGCGGGTGCGCTCAGCGAGTAGGACCGCCAGTGGCGGACGCCGTCGAGTTCGACGCCGATGCGGGCCCACTGGCCGGCGCGGTGCGCTTGCCAGCCTCGGCCGGGATGGAATGAGATGGTGGCGGAATCGGCCGTTTCTGGAACCACCCGGGTGACGACGCCGCGCAATTGGCGGGCGGAAAACACGGGATTGAATAGCGACAGAATGTCTTCTGGAGCTAGTGGGGTGGTCAGTAGAGATGCGGCGCGCGCCAGCTTACGGAGCCGGATCATTCATCAATCGTATGTCAGTTGGGGTCATAATTCTTCATCCTAGGCATACGATCGAGTCATAGAAACTATCCCAGCGCAACAAGTTTTGGAGTCCGTCATGGACGCATCATTCGCCGACCGCACCGGTTATCCCACCTACGACCCGCCCTGGCTGGCGCTGCCGACGGAGGTCAGCGACGTACTCAGGCCCCGGATGCCCGGCATCGTCGAAGCCATTATCGAGGCGGTCCCCCAGCTGGTTCCGGCCTACGCCCGGCCGATCGAGGGCCGGTTCGGACGCGGCCTGCGCCGCGGGGTGGCGACGGCACTGGACCGCTTCCTCCAGCTGCCCGGAACCACCCTTCCGGCGCTCTCGGAGGAGAGCCGGCAGCTCGTGGCCGGGCTGGGCAGCGGCGAGTTCCGGCAGGGCCGGAGCATGGACGCGTTGCTGAGCGCCTACCGGATGGGCGCCCGCGTGACGTTCCGGGAGATGTCCAAGGTTTCCGTCGACCAGCACCTGGGCCAGAACGTGGTGGTTGACCTGGGTGAATCCATCCTGGCGTACATCGATGAGCTGTCCGCCGTCAGCGCCGAGGCCTACGCCTTCGAGCAGTCCGAGCGCGCCGGCGCCGTGGACCGCCGGCGGACGGCATTGCTGGACTTATTGCTGCTGGGCCAGGCGGACGAGGCGGCGCTGCGCCAGACCGCGGCTATGGCGGACTGGTCGCTGCCCCAGCGCATGTCGGTGGTGACGCTGCCGTTGGACCGGGCCGCGGGGCTGCGGCTGCGGCTCGGGCCGGGAACCCTGGTCATCGAACGCGAGACCGACGCCGTCGTGCTGGTTCCCGCGCAGAAGTCCGCTTCAGCCCGCAAGGACCTGGACAAGGCGCTCCGGGGCCGGGGGGCCTCCGTGGGCCCGGCCGGCGGCTGGGAGAAGGTACCGGATTCGCTGCGGCTTGCCGTGCTGGCGGCGTCGGTCCTGCCGCACCGGGACGAGCCCGACGATCCGCCGATCTGGGCGGACGAACATCTCGCAGCGGTGGTGCTCGGCGCCGAGCCCTCCGCCATTACCGAGCTGGCCAGCCGGCGGCTGGCACCGCTGGAGGGGCTCCGGCCGGCCCAGCGCGAACGGCTGGCCGAGACGCTGCTGTCCTGGCTCCGCCACTGGGGCCAGCGGGCGCCGGTGGCGGCCGAACTCGGCATCCACCCGCAGACGGTCGGGTACCGTGCGGCGCAGCTGCGTGAGCTGTTCGGCGACGCGCTGGAGGATCCGGTGGCGCGGTTTGAGCTCGAACTGGCCCTGCACGCGGGCAAGCGCTAGCCGGCGAGCGCGTCCCGGCCCTGCAGCCGCATCTCAAGGTCGTTCATCACAATCCCGGCGAGGTCCTCAAGGGTGCGGGTGTCCTCGGCGGTGAACTTCCGCGGTTCCCGGTCCAGGATGCAGAACGTGCCAAGGTTGAAGCCGTCCGGGGTGCGCAGCGGCACCCCGGCGTAGAACTGCAGACCGAACTCCCCGGCCACCAACGGGTTGGCGAGGGTCCGCGGGTCCCTCGCGGCGTCCTCGATGATCCACGGACCGTCCTGCAGAATCGCCGACGCGCACAGCCCGGGGTCCCTGCCGATCTCGGTGACGTCGGTCCCATGGTGGGACTTGAACCAGATCCGGTCATGGTCCACGACGCTGACGATCGCCACCGGCACGGAAAACAGCCGGGCCGCGAGCGCCGCGATCCGGTCGAACGCGCCGTCCTCGGGGGTGTCGAGGATCCGGTACCGTTCGACGGCGCGCATGCGCCCGACCTCGTCGATGACTTCGACCGTGGGGTGCAGCCGGTGGCGCGCCGCACTGTTGATGACTTCCTGGCGCAGCGCCAGCGAGACTTCCCGGGCCTGCGGCCGGGCGGCCGGGTCGCGGGAGAGCATGGAGGACAGCAGCGACACCCACATCGGGGCGAGCTCCTCCGGAATTTGCGGGTCATGCAGCAGTCGTGCGACGGCGGACTGGATCGGCGCGCCCGGGTAGGCCATCTTTCCGGTCAGCCCTTCGAGCAGCACCAGCCCGAGCGAGTAGATGTCACTGGCCGGCCCGGCGGGACCGCCGCCGGCCTGTTCGGGGCTCAGGTAGGCCGGCGTTCCGGAGGTGCCGCCGTCGTCGTCCGCGCGGTCCTGGCCCAGGATGGCGGCGACGCCGAAGTCGGTCAGCTTGGCCCGGGGGCGGCGGTCCTCGTTGCTGTAGTCCACCAGCAGGATGTTTGCCGGCTTGATATCCCGGTGCACGATCCCGTGGTGGTGGATGTAGGAGAGCCCGTCCGCCAGGTCGTAGCCGATGTGGGCCATGTGCGCGGCGGAAAGCGGCCCCTGGAGGGAGCGGTGGCGCAGGTCCTGTCCGCGGACGAGTTCCATGACCAGGTAGGTGAGCCGGGCGTCCGGGTCGCTGAGGTCGGCGCCGGCGTCGAACAGGGTCACCAGGGCATGGTGGCTCATTCCGGCGAGGATCCGCACTTCCTGGCTCTGCTGCCGGGTGCGCTCAAGGTCCTCCGCTTCATTGCGGAAGATCTTGACCGCCACCTCACGATGCAGCAGCTCGTCGTAGGCGCGGTAAACGGTCGATTGGCTTCCCCTGCCAATGAGGGTTTCGATCCTGTACCGCCCGCTCAGCAGGAGGCCGGATTCCATGGTGGTGGTCAACGAGTTTTCTTGTTCCCTCGATAGGGGTCCGCACGTGGAATCGGACTGGTCGGTCCTGCAGCCCGCCTGGCCGGCCGGCACCCGCGGTATTAGCAAGGTTACTTATGATAACGCGGAATCCGGATTCAGGAAGACCCTGCGGCGGGATATTTCGGCTGCCTCCCGGAGGCCCCCGGTGGGTGTGAGGCTATTTTGCCGGGTTGTGCGTGCCGATCGGGATCAGCGTCAGGTCCGGGTGGTTCTTCTCGATCCGGCGCAGCGCCCACACGTCGTTGAACAGCGCCAGGTACTCCCCGTCCGAGCGCAGCAGCACCTCCGCGCCTTGAACGTTGGCCAGCGCAGGCATGGCGTCCGCCGTCGTGATCCGGGCCAGCGAGTACGGCAGCCGCTCCAGCCGCATCGGCGCGCTGAAGTCGTGTGCCATCCGGTCCTCGACGACCTCGAACTGCATGGGGCCGACGGCGGCGAGCACGGGTGCCTGGTCACCGCGGATATCCGAGCGGAGTAACTGGATGACACCCTCGTGCTCGAGCTGTTCGATGCCGCGGCGGAACTGCTTGAAGCGGCTGGGGTCCTTGGACCGTGCCACCTGGAAGTGTTCCGGGGCGAACAACGGAATGGCGGGGAATTCCACCGGCTCTTCCAGGAACAGGCTGTCGCCGACCCGCAGCGAGGAGGCGTTCACGAGGCCCACGACGTCGCCCGGGAAGGCCTCGTCGATCACCTCGCGTTCGCGGCCGAACACCTGCTGGGCGTACTTGGTGGCGAACGACTTCCCGGTCCGGCCCTGGGTGACCACCATGCCGCGTTCGAACACCCCGGAGCAGACCCGGATGAAGGCGACGTGGTCGCGGTGGGCCTTGTTCATGCCGGCCTGGACCTTGAAGACGAAGCCGGCGAACGGCGCGTCCACGGGCCGGGCGGAGCCGTCGACGTCGGGCCGCGGAGCTGCGGGCGGCGCGAAGTCGACGAGCGCGTCCAGGATCTCCTTCACGCCGAAGTTCAGCGCGGCGGAGCTGAACAGGATGGGGGTGGCCTCGCCGGCGTGGAAGGCCTCGACGTCGAAGGCAAGGTTGGATTCGATGACCAGCCCGGCCTCGTCCTGGGCATTGGACCAGTCGTCGCCCTGGCTGGCGGCAGCCTGCTCGGGGGTGAAGTACTCGGTGAGGGCGATGTTGGCGCCGGCGTTGTTGCGCTTGAACTGGGCGAAGCGGTCGTTGCGCAGGTCCCAGACGCCCCGGAAGTCGCCCGAGATGCCAACCGCCCAGGTCAGCGGCATGGGCTGCAGGCCGGTGCGTTCGGTGATTTCGTCCATCAGGGCCAGCGCGTCCAGGCCGGGCCGGTCCCATTTGTTGATCACGGTGATGATGGGCAGGTTCCGCTGCTTGCAGACCTCGAAGAGCTTCATGGTCTGGGTTTCCAGGCCCTTGGCCGCGTCCACGAGCATCACGGCGCAGTCGACGGCGGCCAGCACCCGGTAGGTGTCCTCGGAGAAGTCGGCGTGGCCGGGGGTGTCGAGGAGGTTGATGACGGTGTCCCGGTAGGCGAACTGCAGGGCCGCGGAGCTGATCGAGATGCCGCGGTCCTTTTCCATCTGCATCCAGTCCGAGACGGTTTCCTTGCGGTTGGCCTTGCCGCTGGAGGCGCCAGCCGTGCCGATCACCTTGGCGTGCAGGGCCAGGGCCTCGGTCAGCGTGGACTTGCCGGCGTCGGGGTGCGAGATGACTGCGAAGGTCCGGCGCCGGGCCGCCTGCTTGTGAATCTCGTGGACTCGGGCGGGGCTGTGGACTTCTTGGGACACGGTGCTACTTTCGCTGCGGCATTGGACGGGGTCACTGCGCGGAGAGCCCGCG
>DASSXE010000055.1:0-7894 GCA_035704125.1 Arthrobacter sp. | reverse complement strand
TCTGCCATTCCGGGCTTACCTAACTGTTGGCGGCAACATCGGACGGTCCAGCCAACTGATCATATGCGTGCTGATTTTTAGCTGTAAAGCGGGTAGGACCCAGCGTAGCGGGCACCGCGGACAAGGTTGATCAATCGAGTCGAAAAAGTGATCGAACCTTCTCCGGCAGAGCCCGCAGACGAAGTACATTCGGAGCGGCCGCGGCCCCGGATGGGCGCCGGTCAGGGTGTCAGTTTTCCTCCCCTTGTGGCCCGCCGCGCCGGCGCTGCTCGTTGCCCCGCCCGGCCCGGCCGGCTTTCCTCTTGCCGCCGTAGTCCTGGCCCAGCCGCTCGACCGCGCGCTGGCTCCGGCTGGCGACCACCACCTTCTGGTGCCACTCCCGCTGATACGCCCGCCGGGCGGCGGCGTCGTGCCGCCGGGCCAGCGCGGCCAGCTCGCGCTGCATCTTGAGGTAACTGGCCCACCGGCGGCCGTCCAGGCTGCCGTCCGCCAGCGCGGCCTGCACCGCGCAGCCGGGCTCCCGGTCGTGGCCGCAGTCGGCGAAACGGCATCCGCTGATAAGTTCCGCCAGGTCGCCAAACATTTCGTCCATCCCGTCGTCGGCGTCGTAGAGTCCGAAGCCGCGGACCCCGGGCGTGTCCATCAGCACCGCCCCGCCCGGCAGCGGAACCAGTTCACGGGAGGTAGTGGTGTGCCGGCCCTTGCCGTCTCCGGCCCGGACAGAACCGGTGTGTCCTGGGCCTTGAAGCCGGCGAGCGCGTTGATCAGTGTCGACTTCCCGGCTCCGGAGGGACCGAGCAGCATAATCGTCCCGCCCGGCGGCACGTGGGCGAGCAGTTCATCGAGGCCGTCGCCCTGTTCAGCCGAGGTGGTTACCACCGCGGCGCCCGCCGCCTGGCGCAGCACGGTGCCGACGACGTCGTCCGCTGCCGCTGCGAGGTCCGCCTTGGTGATGACGACCAGGGCCGTGGCGCCGGAGTCCCAGGCCGCCACGAGGGTCCGTTCAAGCCGGTTGTGGGTCAGCGGCCGGTCTATGGGGACAACGACGCCGACCACGTCCACGTTGGCCCCCAGGACCTGAACCTCTGAGGACGATTCGAAGGCCCGTTTGCGGCTCAGAGCCGAGTGCCGCGGCAGCACGGCCAGGATGGCGGGCTCCCCCGCGGTGTTGCGGCCCAGCCAGACCCAGTCGCCGGTGGCGGGGATGGTCCCGGCCCGGGGATACGTCAGGTGGGCCGGACCGCCGTGGGCGGCGACCAGCACGAGGTTGCGGTCCACGCGGACCACCCGGCCGGCGCCGGTGCCGCCGGGAACGGGGTGGGCGGAGAACATGTCCCGGACGGCGTCGGTGAAACCGAAGCGAACCGGCCCCTGAAGGCCGGTCTCAGTGTTCGATGTGGCATGAGTATTCAATGGGAACCCTTTGATGGGCCCCGGCGGCATGTTGCCCGCTGCGGTCTAAGAAGACCGCTCAAGTGGTGGACTCAGTTGTTGAGTCGGGAGGCGCGGACGGCCGGGGCAGGAAGTATGACGTGGTTGAGGGATATGCACAGCGCGCACGGTTCCGTTGCCTTCATCGCTTCCACCTCCCCGGTGTCCAGTAGCTCATCCGGCGGCCGTTGCGGCCGCGGTTTTTCTAGGCTAGCGGCCCCCGCCGCGGGTGGCTAGGGGTTTTCTCCGGCGAGCTTGCCGTCCAGCGGCCGTTCCCGGTATAGCCGGAGTGCGGCGTCGACGAGTGAGACCCGGTTCAGGCCCCCGACCTCCGGCAGCGGGATCCAGGCCGCGTGCGTGGTGCTGCCACCGACTTCGTGCCGGAGCTCGCCCCCGGTGATGCTGGCCTCGTAGACCAGCCGGAGCGATTGGAAGTCACGTTCGCCGCCATCGAGCCGGGACTCCGCCGGCCAGTATCCGACGTCGACGCCGAGCAGGCCGCCGATCCGGGCGTCATAGCCGGTCTCCTCGAAGATCTCCCGGCGGCATCCGTCCACCGGGTGCTCGGCCAGATCCAGGCCGCCGCCGGGCAGCGTCCAGCCCTCGCGGCCGCCTTGCTTCCAGTAGGCCAGCAGGAGGTGGTCCTCACGGATGACGACGCCATAGGCGGCCGGGCGGGTATCGAAGTGCAGGGTCATCGCTCCAGCGTAGCGGCGCTGCTCCGTCCCTGCCGGATCCGGGCGGAGGGCCCTAGAGTTTGAGGGTGACCAACCTCGAAGTCCTGCCGCCCGAAGAAGTCTGCCCCGCCGCGCACAGCGTGGACGGCGCCGCCAGCGGTCCCTGCCTGCAGCTCTGGCCCGCCAGGGAGGTTCCGCTGGGCGGTGTCCGCGCCATGAACGTCTCCCGCACCCTCCCGCAGCGGGGATTGCCGACCGTGGGCGCATGGTGCTTCCTGGACAGCTTCGGCCCGGACAGGGTGGCGATGTCCGTGCTGCCGCACCCGCACACCGGCCTGCAGACCGTGACCTGGCCGCTGGCCGGGACCATCAGGCACCGGGACAGTGTGGGCAGTGACGTGATCGTCCGGCCGGGGGAATTGAACATCATGACCGCGGGCCGGGGCGTCTCGCACTCCGAGTTCGCGGTGCTGCCCGACGCCGGCGCGGACGCCGGGTTGCCGCTGCAGCGCGGTTTGCAGCTCTGGGTGGCGCTGCCGGACTCGGAGAGACACCGGGCACCGGCCTTCGAGCAGCACCGCGAACTGCCGGTGGTCCGGGGCGACGGTTTCGCGGCCACGGTGATGGTGGGAAGTCTCGCCGGGACGGCGTCGCCGGCGACCACCTATTCCCCGATCCTGGGGGCCGACATCAGCTGCGCGGGCCACGTAAGCCTGCCGCTGGAGCCCGGGTTCGAGCATGCCGTCCTGGTGCTCGACGGCGGCCTGGAGCTGGACGGCCAGGAGGTCCTGCCGGGACCGCTGGGCTATCTCGGCACGGGCCGCAGCCGGCTTGAGCTGGTGGCTTCCCCCGGGACCCGCTTTGTGCTGCTCGGCGGGGAACCGTTCGAGGAGGAACTGCTGATGTGGTGGAACTTCGTGGGCCGAAGCCACGAGGAGGTGGCCCGGGCGCGCGCAGACTGGGAGGCCCAGGCGGGACTCTCCGACGAGGCCGCCGCTGGTGCGCGGTTCGGGCTGGTCCGCGGGCACGGGCCCGACGCCGGACCGGAGGCGGGGCGGATTCCGGCGCCGCCGCTACCCGGCGTCCCGCTCCGGCCGCGGCGGCGCCGCTGAGGCAGCGTCCCGGCCCAAGGGAAAGGCCCGGAGGCGGTCAGCGCGCGGTTGCGTTCTGCTCCGCGACGAGCTGGAGGACACCGAAGACCGGCTCCTGCTGCAGGACCCGGACGTCGCTGATTCCGGCCGCGGCCAGTGCCGAGCGGAAGGCCTCCTGCAGCCGCGCCACGTTCATGCCCAGTCCGCTGCCCAGGATGACCGGGCCGTCGATGCCGAGCTGCCGGACGGTCTGTTCGGCCAGTGCGGCGAGGTCCTGGCCGGCCTGGTCGATCAGCGCCTGGCTGGCCGCGTGCCCGGCGTCGGCGGCTTCCACTACCAGCCGCGCCCGCTGGGCCCAGAAGCGCCGCCCGGTCTCCGGTGAGTGGAACAGGGCGATCAGCTTGTTCGGGTGGTCCGCGCCGCAGGATTCCAGCAGGGCGGTGGTCAGTTCATCCGGGTCAAGGCCCTGGTTCATCCGGCGGAGGCTGTGCCGGACCGCCTCCCGGCCAAGCCAGTAGCCGCTGCCTTCGTCGCCGAGCAGGTAGCCCCAGCCCCCGGCCCGGGCCTCTGCGCCGCGCGCGTTCCGGCCCCAGGCCGCCGAGCCGGTCCCCGCGATCACGGCGACACCGGTGCTGGCACCACCGGCCGCCAGCAGGAGTCGGGAATCGTGGACCACGGTGACCCGGGCGCCAGGCACGTGCGGGGCAATCAGCGCGGCGAGCGCCGCGGCGTCGTCGTCCGTGTCGATGCCGCCGGCTCCGGCGTACACCTGGGCAATGTCACCGCCACCAATCAGGGCGAACAGCTCGGCCAGGTTCCGGGCGGCCTCCTCCCGCGTGACGTTCTGGACGTTCGCGCTGCCCACGGATTCATCGGCGACGGCCGCGCCGGCCTCAAAGCGGACGCCGCGGGTCTTGGTACCGCCGATGTCGAGGCCGATGACGGCACCGGGAACGCTGGGGGGACCGGCCGCCGGGACGGAGGGGATGTCAGAATGGTTCACCGGACAAGCCTACTGACATTACCCCCGGGAGTGAGCAATGCCGCAGGACATCTTTGGCACCAGGATCATTGCCGCGCCGATGGCCGGCGGGACCTCCACCGCGGCGTTCGTCGCCGCCGTCCACCGGGCGGGCGGCCTGGGGTTCCTCGCCGCCGGCTACAAGGATGCCGCCGGCGTGGAGGCCGAGATCCGGGCCGTGCGCGCAACCGGCGCCCGCTTCGGGATGAACGTGTTCGTCCCGGACCCCGGACAGCTACCGCCACCGCCGGCCGTCCTCGCCGGGCTGGAAAGTTACCGGCGGCGCCTCGCCACCGACGCCGGGCGGTATGGCATTGAGCTGGCACCGCCGCGGCTGGATGACGACGACCGGTGGCGGGAAAAGATCGACGCACTGCTCGCGGACCCGGTGGAGCTGGTCAGCTTTACCTTCGGACTCCCGGGAGCCAACGTTGTCCGGGCGCTGCAGCGGGCCGGTTCACTGGTACTGGCCACCGTCACCAGCCCCGCCGAAGCCCGGTTGGCTGCGGAACGGGGCGTGGACGCTCTGGTGGTCCAGCACGGCTCTGCCGGCGGCCACAGCGCGGCGTTCCTGCCGGGGACGCCGGCATCCCCGACCGGCACGACGGCGGAGCTGGCTGCCGCCGTGGGGGCCGCCGTGGGGCTTCCCGTGGCGGCCGCCGGCGGGATCATGGACGCGTCGGACGTCGCGGCGGTTCTGGCCGCCGGAGCGCAGGCGGCCCAGGTGGGCACCGCACTGCTCCGCACCGCGGAAAGCGGTACCCGGCAGCTGCACAAGGAGGCCCTGGCCGATCCGCGGTTCACCCGGACGTCCCTGACCCGTGCCTTTACCGGACGGCCGGCCCGGGCCCTGGTCAATGAGTTTGTCACCGACCATCCCGATGCTCCCGAGGCCTATCCCGCCGTACACCACCTCACGGCTCCGCTGCGGGCAGCCGCTGCCGCCGCCGGGGATGCGGAACGGCTGAACCTGTGGGCCGGGACCGGGTGGCAGCGGGGCCGGGCCGGTTCCGTCGCGGACGTGCTGGCCGGGCTGCTGGACTAGGCACTGCCGGGCTGGGAACCCGCCGGACTGGGAATCAGCGGCCCGAGCGTCCGCGGACGAAGCCGGCCAGCAGCGAGGGGCCCTCGCTGAGCACCAGTTCCCGGAACAGCCGCACCGGATCCGGTTCCGCGTCTGCTCCCCCGCGCCGTTCCCGCCACGCCAGGCCGATTTCCCGGAAGGCCAGCTCCGAATCGAGGGCCAGTTCCACCCAGCCGAGTTCGCCCGGCTGGTTGGGGGTGTGCCGCCCGGGGGCCAGGCCGCCCGGCGGGAGGATGCTGACGCCGAGCCCTGCCGAAACCAGGCCGCGGGCGGTGTGCGAGTCCTGGCTTTCGAAGGCGATCCGCGGCCGGAACCCGGCTTCCCGGAACAATGCGTCCGTCAGCGAGCGCATGCCGTAGCCCGGACCCATCGCCACGAACGGCTCCTGCCGGATCTCGGACAGCCGGGCGCGGCGCCGTTTGGCCAGCGGGTGCCGGTGGTGGACCACCAGCCGCAGCGGCTCCCGGTACAGGGCTGCGGAGGAGATCACCCGGGTGGGCACGGCCAGGGGTGCGGTCAGGGCCAGGTCCGCCTCCCCGGCCGCGAGCTGGGCCAGGCAGCCGTCACGGGCGCCCTGGCTCAGCTGGAACGCGGGGTGGGGATGCCGGCTCCGGAAGGCGCTGATCAGCAGCGGCAGCATCGCCTCGCCAAAGGTGTGCTGGAAGGACACCGCGATCCTGCCGCGGACCACCTCGGACTCGTGCCGGACCAGGTCCAGGCCGGACTGGAATTCTGCGAGCGCGGCCTCGATGTGCGGCAGCAGGGCTTCGGCCGCGGGGGTCAGCCGCACGCCACGACCGTCGCGCAGCAGGAGTTCGGTCCCGATGATGGTGCCCGCCCTGGCGATCCCGCGGCTGACGGTCGATTGCGGAAGCCCCAGTGCCTCGGCCGCAGCGGTCACGTGCCGGGTGCGGCCCAGCTCCGCCAGCAGGGGAAGCAGCGGCAGCAACTGGACCAGTTGTTTGTGCTGCACGTCCATGCGAACTCTCCAGTGTTCCGTTTTGGCTATGATTCTCATACAAATCATGCATTGGATGCATGCCTCAGGGAAGTTTAGTCTGGGCAGATGTCCCGGCTTCCCGCGTCCCGCACCGACTCCCGCCCGGCCGCAGCAGACGGCCCGGCGGGGCCGCTGCCCGGATCCGGGCCCGCTGCGGCCGCGGCCACCGGGGCGCATGCCTGGCCGGGCCACAGCAAGGGGTCCACGGGCTACCGCAGGATCCTGGCGGGCCTGGCCTTCGCCGGCGTCGCGACCTTTGCCCAGCTCTACTCGACCCAGGCCGTGCTGCCGCTGATTGCGCGCGGAATGCAGGTCACCGCAGCGGAAGCCGCGCTGACCATTTCGCTGGCCACTGTCGGACTTGCCGTCACAGTCCTGCCGTGGTCCTTCGTTGCCGACAGGGTGGGCCGGGTGCGCGCCATGGCCTGGGCCATCTCGGCGGCGACGGTCCTCGGCCTGCTGGCACCGCTGGCGCCGGACTTCCCGGCCCTGCTGGCGTTGCGGGCCCTCGAAGGAATGGCGCTCGGCGGCATCCCGGCCGTCGCGGTGGCCTACCTGAACGAGGAAGTGAACAAGGCCCAGGCCGCCCTGGCCGCGGGCACCTACGTTGCCGGCACCACCCTGGGCGGGCTCGCGGGCCGGCTGCTGGCCGGACCGGTCGGTGAACTCTGGGGCTGGCGGGCGGCCGCCCTGGCCGTCTCCGCCATGGCCGCGGTGGCCGCCGTGCTGTTCCTCGTCCTGGTTCCGCCGGCACGGAATTTCACCGCGGCTCCGGCCGGCGGGTTCCGCGGCGCGATGGCAACCCTGGCCGGCCACAGCAGGAACCCGCGCCTGCTGGCCATCTACCTCCAGGCCTTCCTGCTGATGGGCGGCTTCGTGGCGGTCTACAACTATCTGGGCTTCCGGCTCTCCGGCCAGCCCTTCAACCTCCCGGCCACCCTGATCAGCCTGATTTTCCTGGCCTACCTCTCCGGGACTGTTTCCGCCCGCTGGGCCGCGGGCCTGACCGTGCGTTTCGGCCGGCGCAACGTGCTGGTGGCCGGGACGGTCCTGATGGCCGGGGGCCTGGCCCTGACGCTGGCCGGGCAGCTGGCCGTCATCCTGGCGGGCCTGCTGGTCTTCACCGGCGGCTTCTTCGCCGCCCACAGCATCGGTTCCGGCTGGACCGGTGTGATCGCCAGCACCGGGCGGGCCCAGGCCGCTTCGCTGTACAACCTCGCCTATTACCTGGGCTCCAGCGTCCTCGGCTGGGCCGGGGGGCTGCTCTTCCAGTCGCTGGGCTGGACCGCGCTGGCGCTGGCCGTAATGGCACTGGCGGGGACGACGGCGGTGGTCACCGCCGTCGTCCACCCGGCTGGCCGGCCGGACCGTAAGCCCGCACCGGCCGCCCAGCGGGCCCCCGCACCCTAACGGGTGGCTTCGACGGCCTGCAGCAGGTCCGCGATGATGTCTGCCGGGTCCTCCAGTCCCACCGAGAGCCGCAGGAGGGACGCGTGCGGCTTGGCCTCCGCCGCCACGGGCCGGTGCGTCAGTCCTGCCGGGTGCTGGATCAGCGTGTCGATGCCGCCGAGGGACACCGCGTGGGTAATC
>DASSXE010000049.1:0-4284 GCA_035704125.1 Arthrobacter sp. | reverse complement strand
GAGGGGCACCCCGACAACGTCGCACCCGCGATTTTCGGCGGACTGGCGCTGTCCTGGCAGGACAGTGACCAGTACAGCAGCACCAGTGCCGCCGTGCACCCGGGCATTGTCCCGGTGGTCGCGGTGCCGGACTTTGAACTGTCCACCGAAGCGGCGCGGGCCCTGCTGCCGGCCTCCGTGGGACACCACGCCGCGGCGATGAACTCCGGCCGGGCGGCCCTGCTGATCCACGCGCTGGCGCAGAAGCCTGAATTCCTGCTGCCCGGCACGGAGGACTACCTGCACCAGAGCTACCGGGCGCAGGCCATGCGGCCCAGCGCCGCACTGATTGGCGCACTCCGGCGCGCCGGCCACGCCGCCGTCGTCTCTGGTGCCGGGCCCACCGTGCTGGTCCTCGCGGACGGCGGGGACAGGGCGGCAGCGGCCGCAACCTTCATCGCGGAGTTCACCGCGGCCAACACGCCGGAGGTGTCGTGGCGCGTGATGACGCTGGCCGTTGACACCGAAGGTGCTAAAGTGGAAGTGCACCGGCGGTAATCACGCTAGCTTTTCCTAAGACCGCGATGTCGGCCACGTTGCCCACTCTCATCTTTCCCTGCGCAATATTTTCCGGTGCCACCTGCTTTCGGTCTGACGCAGGACGCTACAGAAACCTTCTGTACCCCTGACATGTCAGCCGGCCGTCCCTCCATTTCGGGGCGTGTCCGGGTGTAGCAGTATCCGGCCCTGCCGGCCGGCATAAGTCCGGCAAGGCTGCAAATCGCGGCTGCAGATCTGAACTGCAGCCCAGATCAAATCACCGCGTCCAGCTCCTAGCCTGGGCGCCGTCGAGGGGGAAGGATCCTTCGTGACCGAAACCACTGAGCTGTCTCCAGCTGTGGACACATCATCTTCTGCTGCCGCAACGGCAGCACCCGCCAAGAGCAGCGGCCTCGCCGGCCTGAAGCTCGCCCAGCTCCAGGCCCTGGCCAGCCAGCTGGGGATTTCCGGGGGTTCCCGGATGCGCAAGGGCGACCTGGTGAGCGCCATCTCCGCCCACCGCGCCGGCACCCCGGTGAGCAAGGCTTCCGCGCATGCCGAAAAGGCCAGCGATAACGGCGCCGGCATCACCGCCACCACCGCACAGTCCGCCCCGGCAACCGCAGGTTCCGAGGCTCCGGCCCAGGAGAACCCGCGGGCCCGGACCCGTGGCCGCAGCCGCCGCGCCGGCAGCGACGGAATCATCAGCACGGGTTCCGCGACCACCGAGGCGCCCGCCGCCGCTCCGGTCGAGGCACAGCCCGCCACCGAGGCCGCCCCGGCCGAGCAGCCGGCCGAGAACAACGACCGCGCCCGTCAGCCGCGGACCCGCAACCGGCGTCGTGGCGAAGCCGCAGGCCAGGGCGACAACCAGCCCGCAGCCGTCGAGGCTCCGGTAGTCGAGCAGGCCTCCGGCGACCAGCGCCAGGAGCGCGAAACCGGACAGGGCAGCGAGGACGGCCAGCGCCGCGAGAACACCCGCGGACGCGGCAACCGCGAGGACAACGCCCCCGCCGGGCGTGAGAACAACCGCGACAACGCCCGCGACAACAACCGTGACAACGACGACAGCGACGGCGGCAGCCGCCGCAACCGTCGCAACCGCCGCGACCGTAACGATCGCAATGACCGCTCCGGCGGCCAGGACAGCCGCGACAACAGCCGCAACGACCGCTTCCGCGACCGCAACGAGCGCCGCCGCGGCCGGTCCCAGGGTCCCGACGTCGACGACGTCGAGGTCACCGAGGATGACGTGCTGCTGCCGGTCGCCGGCATCCTGGACGTGCTGGAGAACTACGCGTTCATCCGTACCTCCGGTTACCTGCCGGGCCCGAATGACGTCTACGTGTCCCTGGCCCAGGTCAAGAAGTACAACCTGCGCAAGGGCGACGCCGTCGTCGGCGCCATCCGCGCCCCGCGTGAGGGCGAGTCCCAGCAGAGCAACCAGCAGCAGTCCGCGCGCCAGAAGTTCAACGCCCTGGTCCGCGTCACCTCGGTAAACGGCAAGACGGCCGATGAGCTCAAGGACCGTGTCGAGTTCGCCAAGCTCGTCCCGCTCTACCCCTCCGAGCGCCTGCGCCTCGAGACGGACCCGAAGAAGATCGGTCCCCGCGTGATCGACCTCGTGGCCCCGATCGGCAAGGGCCAGCGCGGCCTGATCGTCTCCCCGCCGAAGGCCGGCAAGACGCTGATCCTGCAGTCCATCGCCAACGCCATCACCACGAACAACCCTGAGGTCCACCTCATGATGGTGCTCGTTGACGAACGTCCCGAAGAAGTCACGGACATGCAGCGCACCGTCAAGGGCGAGGTCATTGCCTCGACCTTCGACCGCCCCGCCGACGACCACACCACCGTGGCCGAACTCTCCATCGAGCGCGCCAAGCGCCTCGTGGAAATGGGCATGGACGTGGTGGTCCTGCTGGACTCGATGACCCGTCTGGGCCGTGCCTACAACCTGGCGGCCCCGGCCTCGGGCCGCATCCTCTCCGGTGGTGTCGACTCGGCCGCGCTGTACCCGCCGAAGCGCTTCTTCGGTGCAGCCCGCAACATCGAAAACGGCGGCTCGCTGACCATCCTGGCCACCGCGCTCGTCGAGACCGGGTCCAAGATGGACGAGGTCATCTTCGAAGAGTTCAAGGGCACCGGCAACATGGAACTGCGCCTGTCCCGCCAGCTCGCGGACAAGCGCATCTTCCCGGCCGTGGACGTGAACGCATCCGGCACCCGCCGCGAGGAGAACCTGCTCTCGCCCGAGGAAGTCAAGATCATGTGGAAGCTGCGCCGCGTCCTTTCCGGACTCGAAACGCAGCAGAGCCTTGAGCTGCTGACCAACAAGATCCGGGAGACCCAGAGCAACGTTGAGTTCCTCATGCAGGTGCAGAAGACGACGCTTGGTGCGAAGTCCGATAACGACAAGTAGCTGAGTCAAGGGGCGGGCGCCGGTGCGTTCGTGCGGCTGGTGCCGCGCGGATGTTCCGCCCCCGCCCCTTCGCGTGGTGGCCATGTCCTGACGGACTTGGCCACCACGCTTCGGCAGGCCCGATGCCACTCCCGGGGCGGAAAACCCGCGCGGCGAACCACGCGAGGTATCCGCACCCCGCCCCGAACTCAGCTACTTGTCGTTATCCGACTTCGCACCAAGCGTCGTCTTCTGCACCTGCATGAGGAACTCGACGTTGCTCTGGGTCTCCCGGATCTTGTTGGTCAGCAGCTCAAGGCTCTGCTGCGTTTCGAGTCCGGAGAGGACGCGGCGCAGCTTCCACATGATCTTGACTTCCTCGGGGGAAAGCAGGTTCTCTTCGCGGCGGGTACCGGACGCGTTGACGTCCACGGCCGGGAAGATGCGCTTGTCAGCCAGCTGGCGGGACAGGCGCAGTTCCATGTTGCCGGTGCCCTTGAACTCTTCGAAGATGACCTCGTCCATCTTGGAACCGGTCTCGACGAGCGCGGTAGCCAGGATGGTCAGCGAGCCACCGTTTTCGATGTTGCGGGCTGCACCGAAGAAGCGCTTCGGCGGGTACAGCGCCGCGGAGTCGACGCCGCCGGAGAGGATTCGGCCCGAAGCCGGCGCCGCCAGGTTGTAGGCGCGGCCCAGGCGGGTCATCGAGTCCAGCAGCACCACAACGTCCATGCCCATTTCCACGAGGCGCTTGGCGCGTTCGATGGAGAGTTCGGCCACGGTGGTGTGGTCGTCGGCGGGACGGTCGAAGGTGGAGGCGATGACCTCACCCTTGACGGTGCGCTGCATGTCCGTGACTTCTTCGGGACGTTCGTCAACGAGCACCATCATGAGGTGGACCTCAGGATTGTTGGTGGTGATGGCGTTGGCGATGGACTGCAGGATGAGCGTCTTTCCGGCCTTCGGCGGGGAGACGATCAGGCCGCGCTGGCCCTTGCCGATCGGGGCGACCAGGTCGATGACGCGGGGGCCGATCTTCTTGGGGTCCGTCTCGAGGCGCAGGCGCTCGGAGGGGTACAGCGGGACGAGCTTCGCGAACTCGACGCGGTCCTTGAGCTCCTCGGGGGTCTTGCCGTTGACCGAGGTGACGCGGACCAGGGCGTTGAACTTCTGGCGGGCGGACTGCTGCTGGTTGCTGCGGTCTTCGCCTTCGCGGGGTGCGCGGATGGCGCCGACGACGGCGTCTCCCTTGCGCAGGTTGTACTTCTTGACCTGGGCGAGGGACACGTAGACGTCGTTCGGGCCCGGCAGGTAGCCGGAGGTGCGGATGAACGCGTAGTTCTCCAGCACGTCCAGGATGCCCG
>DASSXE010000312.1:0-3917 GCA_035704125.1 Arthrobacter sp. | reverse complement strand
CAAGGCGGCCTTCAGCCACGGGATCACACCGGTCCTCTGCGTCGGCGAGGGCCTCGAGGTCCGCCAGGCCGGCACCCACGTCGAGCACACCCTCGCCCAGCTCCGCGCCGGCGTCGAAGGGCTTACGGCCGAACAGGCCGCCGAGCTGGTCGTCGCCTACGAGCCGGTCTGGGCCATCGGAACCGGTGAGGTCGCCGGCCCCGAGGACGCGCAGGAGATGTGCGCGGCGATCCGCGCCGAGCTCGCGACCCTGTTCGACTCCGGGGTGGCCGCCAAGACCCGCCTGCTCTACGGCGGTTCCGTCAAAGCCAACAACGCCGCGTCTATCATGAAGGAACACGACGTGGACGGTTTGCTGGTTGGCGGCGCCAGCCTGGACCCCGCCGAGTTTGCTAATATTGTCAGGTTCGAGAGCCACCTGACGGCGGAGTAGTCCGCCGTCAGCAGTTGTTCCCGCAATCCCATCTTCTGAAAGGCCGTCGTGGACGTTCTTCATGTCATTCTGCAGGTGCTGCTGGGTATCACCAGCCTCCTGCTGACCTTGCTCATCCTGCTGCACAAGGGACGTGGCGGCGGTCTGTCCGATATGTTCGGTGGCGGAATGAGCTCCGGGCTCAGCTCCTCAGGCGTGGCTGAGCGGAACCTTAACCGCTTCACGATCGTCCTCGGCGTCACCTGGGGCGTGGTGATCATCGCGCTCGGCCTGATCATGCGCTTCAGCACCGGCACGGCCTCCTAGCCCGCCGGCGCCGCAGCGCGCGGCGAAACAACTTCATAGGGGGGCCTTGCGGCCCTGCCCGCATCGGGAACTTCCGAACTACGCTGTCGCTGGCAATGACCATTCCGACAGTAAGAGTAGCCAGGAGTTCCCGATGCTGCATTCTGCTACAGGTTTCAGGGGCATCCGCGTTGGCGCGGTCGCCGGCGCCGCCGTCCGCCATGAGCCGCTCGACGGCGGCACCGCCCCGCCCCGTATCTGCGTTGACTACCGTTGCGCGAAGGGCCATGAGACGTCCGTAGTCTTCGCCCGGCTGCCCGAAGAGCAGATCCCCGGTGTCTGGGACTGCCGCCGCTGTGGTGGCACGGCGAGCCGGGACGAGGCGCGTTTCGCGCTGGACGACGAGCCGGCCGATAGCTACAAGAGCCATCTTGAATACGTTAAAGAGCGGCGCTCCAGCCAGGACGCGGAAGACGTCCTGGCCGGAGCGCTGGAAAGACTACGAGCCCGACGGACTCTTCCGGACGAGCTGCTCGGGGACGCGTGAGGCCGCTTCCTCGTCAATGAGCCACAGCGTCTCATGCCGGCCCCGGGGCCCGGCCGCGGGGACCTGCACCGGGTTGGCTCCGGCCAGCGCAAGACCCACCGCGCCGGCCTTGTCGTCTCCGGCCACCACCATCCACACCTCGTTCGCGGTGTTGATGGTGGGCATCGTCAGGGACACCCGCAGCGGCGGCGGCTTGGGGGAGTTCTGCACCCCCACCACGGCAAGCTGCTTCTCCCGGATACCGGCCTGCTCCGGGAAGAGGGAGGCAACGTGGGCGTCGGGGCCGACGCCCAGGAGCACGATGTCCAGCCGCGGCAGGCTGCCCGGCTCGTCCGGCCGGTCATCGGACATGTCGGCGGCGTGTTCGGCGGCTGCCGCCTCGGCAAGCCGGCGCGCGTAATCGGCGGCCGCCTCCTCCGGGCTGTCGAACTCGTCAGAGGAGCCGGGGATGTGCACCCGGGCCGGATCCACGTCGATGTGGGACAGCAGGGCATCCTGGGCCTGGCGGGCGTTCCGGTCGGCGTCGTCGCGGCCGACGAAGCGTTCGTCCCCCCACCAGAAGTTGACCTTGGACCAGTCCACCGCGCGCACCGCCGGGGACTCGGCCACGGCCCGGAGTGAACCGATGCCCATGGTGCCGCCGGTCAGGACCACCGTCGCCTCGCCGTGCTTGTCCTGGAGGTCGACCAGCTTGGTGATCAGGCGCGCAGCGATGGCGGCCATCAGGACCGCCGAGTCAGGATGGATGCTTACTCTGGGCTCAACGCTCACTGGGACGGACACTCCTTAGGTTGGTACGCGGCAGTCCAATAGTAATCACTTCGCCGAACACTTCGTCCGGGTCCAGGCGGCGGAGTTCCTCTGCCAGGCAGTCCTTGAGGCTGCGGCGCGGCAGCGAGATCTTCTGCACCGGCTGGCCGGGCTGGGTCAGTTCGGCCACGTCCAGCCCCGGGCGGAACAGCTGCACGTCACCACTGGTACGGCAGAGCCGCACCCGGCGGATGCCGGTCCCCGCCGGATCGGCGACGATCGTCACCGGGGCGTCGAGGGCCAGGGTGAGCCAGGCCGCCAGCAGCAGGGTACTGGGCGAGTCGGAGGCACCTTCGACGGCGACGGCGGTCACCGGTGAGGCATCCACCTGGTCCAGCACCGCCGCGAGCTGGATCCGCCAGTTGGTCAGCCGAGTCCAGGCGAGGTCGGTGTCCCCGGCCTTGTAGGTGCTGCGGATGTTGTCCAGCGCGGCCTGCGGGTCCGCTTCGTTCGCGGAGTCCGTGATCCTGCGGTGCGCGATGCGGCCGATCGAGGTCTGGCAGGCGTTCCGCGGCGCTCCGTGCGGCCACCAGGCCACGATCGGGGCGTCCGGAAGCAGCAGCGCCGCCACCAGGGACTCGCTTTCCTCGGCGAGTTCCCCGTAGCCGCGGAGCACGATCACCTCGGAAGCGCCGGCGTCGCCGCCGACACGGATCTGCGCGTCCAGCCGGGTGGGCGCCGAAGCGCCGGCGTCGGCGAGGACGATGATCCGGCAGGGGTGCTCACGGCTGGCCTCGTTGGCCGCCTGGATGGCTTCCTCTTCGAGGCCGGACTTGGTGACCACCACCAGGGTCAGGACGCGGCCCAGGGCAATCACCCCGCCCCGTTCGCGCAGTGCCATGATCTCCTTGGAGATCTTGGAGGTGGTGGTGTCGGGAAGATTTACGATCATGGCCTTCTCCAGGTCCGTCCGTCGCGGGCGAGCAGTTCATCGGCGGAGGCGGGGCCCCAGCTTCCGGGGGCGTACGGTTCGGGCTGTTCCTTCAGGGCCGCCCAATGGTCCTCGAACGGATCCAGGATCTTCCAGGACAGCTCCACCTCCTGGTGCCGCGGGAACAGCGGCGGCTCGCCCAGCAGCACATCCAGGATCAGGCGCTCGTAGGCCTCCGGGCTGGATTCGGTGAAGGAGTGGCCATAGCCGAAGTCCATGGTGACGTCGCGGACCTCCATCTGCGTGCCGGGCACCTTCGAGCCGAAGCGGATGGTGGCGCCCTCGTCGGGCTGCACCCGGATGACCACGGCGTTCTGGCCGAAGGTGTCCTCGCCGTGGCCGCGGAAGAGCAGGTTGGGGGCGCGCTTGAAGACGACGGCGATTTCCGTCACCCGGCGTCCCAGCCGCTTGCCGGCGCGCAGGTAGAACGGCACGCCGCTCCAGCGCCGGGTGTTGATGTCCACCCGGATGGCGGCGAACGTCTCGGTGGTGGAGTCCGCCGGAATGCCCTCCTCCTCCAGGTAGCCGAGCACCTGCTCGCCGCCCTGCCAGCCGCCGGCGAACTGGCCGCGCGCCGAATGTGTGGAGAGGTCCTCGGGCAGCCGCACGGCGGCGAGGACCTTTTCCTTTTCGGCGCGGAGGTCGTCGGCGTTGAAGGAAATCGGTTCCTCCATCGCCGTCAGTGCCAGCAGCTGCAGGAGGTGGTTCTGGATCACGTCGCGGGCGGCGCCGACGCCGTCGTAGTAGCCCGCGCGGCCGCCGGTGCCGATGTCCTCGGCCATGGTGATCTGCACGTGGTCCACATAGTTCGCGTTCCAGAGCGGTTCGAACAGCTGGTTGGCGAAGCGCAGGGCCAGGATGTTCTGGACCGTTTCCTTGCCCAGGTAGTGGTCGATCCGGAAGACCGCGTC
>DASSXE010000509.1:0-3859 GCA_035704125.1 Arthrobacter sp. | reverse complement strand
GGTGCGCCGCGCGGACTGGCTGGTGGACGTCGGGCCCCGCGCCGGCGAGGGCGGCGGCGAGGTGCTGTACAGCGGCCCCGTCGCCGGGCTCGCCGGGGTGGAGGCCTCGGTGACCCGGCCGTACCTGTTCCCGGACACCGCCTCTCAGGACACCGCCGGGCACACGACGGACGACGGCGGCGGGGCGGAAGGTTCGCACGCGGCGGCCGGCGGCAGCCGGGAGCCGGCCGGCTGGCTGGAACTGCGCGACATCAGCCGCCACAACCTGCAGCACCTCGATGCCGCCTTCCCCCTGGGCGTCCTGACCGCCGTCACCGGCGTCTCCGGGTCCGGGAAGTCGACCCTGGTCAGCCAGGTCCTCGCCGAGGTGGCGGGCACGTGGCTGCACCCCGACTCGGACGCGGCGGCCCCGGCCGAGGACCTGGACGACGTCGAGGAGATCAGTGCACCGCTCAGCGTCGGGCCGGTCTCCGGCCTGGAGCGGATCGACCGGCTGGTCAAGGTGGACCAGAAGCCGATCGGCCGGACGCCGCGGTCCAACCTGGCCACCTACACCGGGCTGTTCGACGCCGTCCGGAAGGTCTTCGCGGCCACGGACGAGGCGAAGGCCCGCGGCTACGGTGCCGGACGGTTCTCCTTCAACGTGGCCGGCGGTCGCTGCGAGACCTGCCAGGGCGAGGGGTTCGTGGCCGTGGAGCTGCTCTTCCTGCCCGGCAGCTACGGCCCCTGCCCGGAGTGCCACGGCTCGCGCTATAACCCGGAGACCCTGGAGGTGACCTACCGGGGCAAGAACGTCGCCGAGGTGCTGGGAATGACCGTCAACGCCGCCGCCGAGTTCCTGGCGCAGGTGCCGGCCGCGGCCCGCGCCCTGCAGACCCTGCGCGAGGTGGGCCTGGGCTACCTGCGGCTGGGCCAGCCCGCCACCGAACTCTCCGGCGGCGAGGCACAGCGGATCAAGCTCGCCACCGAACTCCAGCGCGCCCAGCGCGGTCACTCGCTCTACCTGCTGGATGAACCCACCACCGGACTGCACCCGGCCGACGTCGAACTGCTGATGGCCCAGCTGCACCGCCTGGTGGACGCCGGAAACACGGTCGTGGTGGTGGAACACGAGATGGACGTGGTGGCCGCCGCGGACTGGGTGATCGATCTGGGCCCGGCAGGCGGGGACGCCGGCGGCAGGATCATCGCCGCGGGCGAACCGGCCGCCGTCGCCCGTTCCAAGGACAGCCGCACCGCCCCGTACCTCGCGGCCGTCCTCGATACCGCACGGGGTTGATCGGGCGGGGTTGATTCGGGCGGCCGTCTGCCCTAGCGTGGACGGACGCCCGCAATCGGGCGATCGCATGCCCGGTGCTGCCTCCACCAGAACTGCCCGTCCGGCAGACACCGCAGATGACCTCTATTGTCAGGGGCGGGCAGTAGCGCGATAACGCCCGGGGACGGGCCGAGCGCTGGTGGCCCTCAGGAGCAGCTGAAACACATGAAGACCTCAACCCTCACCACTGTCGCGCGCCGCGGAGCCACCCTGGCCGCCATCTCGGCCGCCGGCGTCGCCCTCTCCGCCACTGCCGCGAGCGCCGCGACCCCCGCCGCCACCTCCACTTCCCCCTGGGACGCCCTGGCGCAGTGCGAAAGCGGCGGCAACTGGAGCACCAACACCGGCAACGGCTTCTCCGGCGGCCTGCAGTTCACCCAGAGCACCTGGGCGGCCAACGGCGGCACCGGTTCGCCGGCCAGCGCCAGCCGGGAACAGCAGATCGCCGTAGCCCAGAATGTCCAGGCCAGCCAGGGCTGGGGCGCCTGGCCTGCCTGCGCCGCGCAGCTGGGCCTGAGCGGAGGCGGCGGGGCTGCGGCACCGGTCCAAGCCGCGCCGGTCCAGGCGGCCCCCGTCCAGGCCGCTCCGGTCCGTTCAGCACCGGTCCAGACGCCTGTGCAGGCGCCGGTTCAGTCCGCACGGCACGCGGCCCCGGTGGCGCTCAGCGGTGAAACCTACACCGTGCAGAGCGGCGACAGCCTGAGCAAAATCGCCCAGAACCTGAACATCAAGGGCGGCTGGCAGGCCCTCGCCGACGCCAACGCCAGCACCATCAGCGACCCGAACCTGGTGCTCGCCGGCCAGGTCCTGCAGCTGCCGGCGTAGGGCCGGCGCGGCCGCGGGCCGCTATAGCAACACAGACGACGACGCCGGGGCGGCCTTGGGGGCCACTCCGGCGTCGTCGTGTGTTCTTGGTGTTCCCCCGCTAGGGGGTACCCGCTCTCAGGCGTTGCGCGGAAGCTCGCGGATGATGCGGACCTTCCATGCGGCGTCGTCGCTGGTATCCAGCAGCGCAACCGTGCCCTGGGCCAGATGCAGGGCCACGCGCTTGGCGGCCAGCAGCTCCAGGTAGAGCTGTTCGTTCATTCGGGCCGGGGTGTCGATCACGTACTTCACCGCGTCGCGGACCTTGCAGTAGTTGTCGCTGCGCTCCCGGTGCAGGTGCAGTTCCAGCATCCGGCGCTGCCGCAGCCGGGGCTCGTGCCGGTTCAGCCACGATACGGCCGCGTGAACGGCCACCACCAGGGTCAGTGACACGGCGTAGATTTCCCAGCCGCTGGAGAGTAGGAACAGCGGGAGGTTGGCGATGGCGACGAGGGCGATCAGCAGCCGGAACGCGAGGATCCTGCGCATCGTCAGCGCCACCGAGGCGAGGGCCGCACGGAAGCCATGTTGTTCCTTGCGGGCGGCCGCAGGGTCCAGGGTGAATTCTTCGAGAACCAGGATGCCGTTGGCTTCCGGGCCGAGCATTTGTCCGTATTTGGGCGCAAAAGGCGCCGGAGATTCAAGGGTCATGGCGGTCTTCCGTGGAGCTGGGGTGGTTCCGACCCATGATAAATCCTGCAGCTGGGAGCTGTCTGTAGGTATCCGTCATGTGAACACGCTCACCCCCGGCCGCCAGCAATTGGTGATGCGGGCCCGTGGCCTCAAACTGGAGAGATGCAAACTTTCCTGCCCTACTCCGATTTCCGGCAAAGCGCCGCGGCCCTTGACCGCGCGCGGCTGGGCAAACAGCGCGTCGAGGCCCTGCAGGTGCTCCGGGCGCTGGTGATCCCCCACTACGGCTGGCAGACCCACCCCGCCGTGCGGATGTGGATGGGCCACGTTCCCGCGCTGACCATGTACGGCCTGGCGATGGTGGATGAATGGACCTCCCGCGGCGGCGAGGACACCACCCGCGACAGGATCCTGGAGTTCGCCCCGCAGGCCGCGCACCCGGACTACGCCGCGAAGATCCAGCTGCCGTACTGGATGGGCAACCCTGACTTCCACCTCAGCCACCGCTCGCGCCTGCTGGCCAAGGAACCGAAGTTCTACGCCGAGGTCTTCCCCGGCACGGACCCGGACCTCGAATACGTCTGGCCGGAACCCAAGCACGAACTGCTGCCCGAAGACCCGGCCGGTGACCGGATGTGGATCCTGCGGCTGCCGCTGGAGGACACCGATCCCCAGACCCTGAAGACCGTGAGCCTGCCGCCGGTCCGGCGTTCAGCGGCGACCGCCGCCGACGACGAGGATTACCAGTTCGTCTACGCGGAAAACACCTCGCGGCGGCCGGAGAAGAACGCCCGCAAGCGTCCGGCCAAGCCCCTGGTGAAGAAGCCCACCCGCAAGCGCCTGGCCCAGGAGGAAGCCTTCAACACGCTGCCGGGCAAGTCGGTCGTGGCCATCCCGTTCGACGGCGGCCGCTCCTTCGCCGTGGGCCAGGTCCTCGGCCGGCCCATCGAGGTGAACGGGCAGCTCACCCGCAACTTCGAGGTGGACGAGATCATTTCGCGCCAGGAGTTCGACTACCCGGCCCTGCTGCAGGATCCCCGGCTC
>DASSXE010000527.1:0-2389 GCA_035704125.1 Arthrobacter sp. | reverse complement strand
CCGGCGTCCCTGTCCACCCTCCGCCAACTCCTGATCGACTCCATGAGCCTGCTGGGCTCCGGATTCACCTCCCCGGCAGCCGCACCGGCCGCCGCTCTCCCCGCCGCCCCTTCCCCAGATCGGTTCTGACATGGCACTCCTGCTGTATCGCCTCGGCAAGTTCTCCTACCGCCACCGCTGGCTTGTCATCTCGTTGTGGCTCGCCGTCATGGTGGCCGTCGGCGGAGCCGCAGCCGCCTTTCACGGCACCCTGAGCAACAACTTCCAGATCCCGGGCACCGAGACCCAGCAGATGGCGGACAAGCTCAAGAAGGATCTCCCCTCGTCGTCCGGCGGCTCCGCGAGCATCGTTTTCGAAGCCAACGACGCGCAATTCAGCCAGGCCGGCAAGGACGCGGTATCGGCCGCCCTGGCCAAACTCAAGACCGTGCCGGAGGTGCAGGGAACCGTCGATCCGTTCGCCACCCAGGCGCAGCTGGACAAGGCCGGCCGCGACCTGACCACGGGCGAGCAGCAGGCTGCGGCCGGCAAGGCGCAGCTGGACAAGGCCGCCGCTGACCTGGCCGCAGGCAAGGCGAAGCTTGACGCCGCCGAGGGGCAGATGACGGCGGCCGGGCTGCCGGCAGCAGCGATCGAGGCCCAGCTCGGCCAGCAGAAGGCCGCCCTCGCGGCCGGGCAGGCCAAGCTCGACGCCGGCACCAAGGACCTGGCGGCCGGGGATGCCAAGCTGGCGCTCGGCAAGCGCCAGCTCGAGGCCTCACAGGGCCTGCGGTTCGTTTCCGAGGACGGCAAGGCCGCGATCGCCCAGGTCCAATTCAAGACCTCGATCAACGGGCTTAAGCCCGAGGTCCGGCAGCAGGTCCAGGACATCGTCAAGGAGGTGTCCGCCGCCAACGTCACGGCGCTGCCCAGCAAGGAAATCAGCGAGGACATCTCGGAAATCTTCGGTACCGCCGAGGTCATCGGCATCGCCGTCGCTGCCCTGGTGCTGATCGTCATGCTCGGCACTCTCGTTGCCGCCGGTCTGCCCCTGCTGATGGCGATCGTCGGCGTGGCTGTCGGCGTCGGCGGCACCTTTGCGCTCAGCGGTGCCGTGGACATGAGTTCCATCTCTCCGATGCTGGCCCTGATGCTCGGGTTGGCTGTCGGAATCGACTACTCGCTGTTCATCGTCAACCGGCACCGCGGCCAGCTGCTCGCCGGAATGGACCCCGAGGAGTCTGTGGCGCTTGCCACCGGAACCTCGGGCAACGCCGTGCTGTTCGCCGGCCTGACCGTGATCATTGCCCTTGCCGCCCTGGTGGTGCCCGGACTCCCGTTCCTGGCGGTCATGGGCCTGTCCGCGGCCGCGACCGTGGCCGTCGCCGTCGTCGTGGCCCTCACCCTGACTCCCGCCATCCTGTCGCTGGTCGGCCGGAAGCTGATCTCGAAGCGGGCCTGGGCGAAGGCGGAGCGGCACAACGCCGCGCCGGGCCACGACTCCGAGGACCGCGCCAAGGACGATTACCGCAGCAGCCACGGCTGGGGCGGCGTCGTCACCAAGCACCCGTGGCTGGCCCTGCTGGCCGGCGTGGTTCTGCTGGGCGTTGTGGCACTGCCGGCCAGCCAGTTGCGGCTCGCGCTGCCGGACGCCAGTTCCGAACCGGTGGCTTCAACGGCGTTCAAGGCCTACGACGTCACCAAGCGCAGCTTCGGCGAGGGCATGACCGGGCCCATCATCGTGGTCGGGGACCTGCCCGAGGGCCTGGACGCGGCGGCCGCGCAGGCCAAGCAGTTCGACGTCGCCGACATCCTGCGCAAGACGGACAACGTGGCCGCCGCCGTGCCGTTGGCGCTGAGCGAGGACCGCCGGACCGCTGTGTTCCAGATCCTGCCCAAGGAGGGTCCGGCCAGTGCCAGTACCGTCCAGGTGGTGGCCGACCTGCGGGCCGAGAAGGCGCAGATCAAGGACACCACCGGCGTGGGCATCGGCCTGACCGGCCAGACCGCCGGCAACGTGGACGTCTCGAGCAAGCTGGGCGACGCGCTGCCGCCGTACCTGGCGATTGTGGTGGGGCTCTCGCTCATCCTGCTGCTGTTGGTGTTCCGTTCCGTGGTGGTTCCGCTGCTGGCGACCGGCGGTTTCCTGCTCTCGCTCGCCGCTGCATTCGGCGCCGTCGTGGCGGTCTACCAGTGGGGCTGGCTTGGATCCGTTTTCGGCGTGGAGAACCCCGGCGCGGTGCTGAGTTTCCTGCCGATCATCCTCATTGGTGTGCTCTTCGGCCTGGCGATGGACTATCAGGTGTTCATCGCCTCCGGGATGCGCGAGGCGTACATGCACGGCGAAAGCGCCAGGCACGCGGTCCGCTCCGGCTTCAGCCACGCGGCCGCCGTGGTCACCGCCGCCGCG
>DASSXE010000387.1:0-3245 GCA_035704125.1 Arthrobacter sp. | reverse complement strand
CTGCCGGGTGCCGCCCGCGGTGCGGTCCGGCGTCAGCAGGCCCCGGCGCTCGTACAGCCGGATGTTCTGCTGGCCGGTCCCCACCAGCTGTGCCACCACGGAAATCGCGTAGACCCCGGCATCCGCTCCCCGTTCCGCCATGCAGTACCTCCCTTCAAATTTCCTCTTGCAGCAGTTTGGCACCGGTGCTATAAAAAATCTATACCCACCACCACAGATAGTGGCGGGCTGAACAGCATAAGAAGTCAAGACTCTCGCATGAAGGAGTGGGAAATGATGTTGATGCGTACGGACCCGTTCCGTGAACTGGACCGGCTGACCCAGCAGGTTTTTGGAACGGCCGCAAGGCCCGCCGCCATGCCAATGGATGCATGGCAGGAGGACGGCGAGTTTGTCGTGGCGTTCGATCTTCCCGGCGTCAACGTCGACTCGGTGGACCTCGACATTGAGCGCAACGTCCTAACGGTCAAGGCTGAGAGGCGCGACCCGACGCAGCCCAACGTTGAGCTGATCGCTTCGGAACGGCCGCGCGGAGTTTTTAGCCGCCAGCTCATTCTGGGCGACACGCTGGATACCGAGAAGGTCAAGGCAAGCTATGCCGACGGCGTCTTGACGCTCCGCATTCCGGTGCTGGAACAGGCCAAGCCGCGGAAGATCGAGATCACCCATACGCAGGACAGGATGCAGGAGATCGGGAAGTAATAGCGCCGGGCGGATACCGTCCGACAGTCGACGGGTGCCGGGGACCGCTAGCCGGATGTTTCCGGCGGCGGAACCCCCGCCTGGACTCGTCCGGCCCGATCCGTTCACGGCGCAAACGATCCCCAGCCAAATGATCCCCAGCGCAATCCGTTCAATCGAGGTGAGCCAGTGAACCGTGATCCGCGCGGCCTCTATGCCGCGTTGGGGGTGCCCCCGGACGCGACGCCGGCTGAGATTCAACGCTCATTCCGGGCATTGATGCGCCGCCGTCATCCCGACCTCCACGCAGCCGGCGTCGGGGTTTCCGGCGCGGGGGTCGATGGCGGGGACGACGCCCGCCGCATCCTCGAGTCGTTTACGGTCTTGCGGAATCCGAAATTGCGGGCAGAGTACGATCCCGCGGGTTCGTCGGCCAGCCGCGAAGACCAGTCCCACGGCAGCCGGGACATACCTGTGCGACACCATCCGGCCCGGCAACCGGTCCTGCGCGTTACTCCGGTGCGGTGGGAGCGGGGCCCGGACTGACGCGGGCGCCCGTAGCCCCTACGCGCAGCACCCAGGCAGAAGTTTCAGGAACAGGAGGACAGCCATGAGCGCCTGGCGGCGTTACGATTCGCACCTGATACCGGCCTTCCACGAACGGTTCGAGGAGCGGTGGGGAGAGGGCACGGCGCCGTTCCTCGACCCGGAAGCCCACGAACGGCCCCTTCCCCGCGCACAGTGGATCAACGTGGACACCGGCGCAGCCCTGGCCGTGGTGCCCATCTGGGCCGTCGAGGACAGCCAGCACCGCTCCTTCGGGGTGTTCTACCTGCCGCCGGCCGGGGACATCTGGGTGCTCCGCCCAGGTTTCACCGGTTACCTCGAGCCGGCGGCGGACGAGGCGGAACAGCTGCTGAGCCTGAGGAACGACGCGTTCAAGAAGGCCGTGGCGCACGCAAAGGAATTCCTCTTCGGGCCGGAGGAGGTTGACTTCTGACGCGCCAGATCCCGCTGAAGCGCGGGGCACGCCGGGTGCAGGGGCCCGACGCTCCGGTTGTGGCGCGGGCACCCGGCGGGGCCTAAAATCAATCAACTACCAGCGCAACTGCATAGGGGATCCGCCAATGAACGCCTCCGCCCACGATCTGGCAGCTCTGCTGCCCGCCGATTTCACCATGGGCGTGGCGACCGCCGCATTCCAGATCGAGGGGGCGCTGGACGAGGACGGGCGGGGACAGTCCGGCTGGGACGTCTTCGCGGCCGTTCCCGGCGCGATCGTCAATGACCACACCCCCGTCATGGCCTGCGACCACTACCACCGGATGCCCGAAGACGTGGCCCTGATGAAGGACCTCGGCATCGACTCCTACCGGTTCTCGCTGTCCTGGCCCCGGATCCAGCCCGGCGGCAGCGGCCCGGTGAACCCGAAGGGGCTGGACTTCTACGACCGGCTGATCGACCTGCTGCTGGCCAACGGGATCGCGCCGATGGCCACCCTCTATCACTGGGACACCCCGCTGGAGCTGGACCAGGCCGGCGGCTGGATGAACCGGGACACCGCCTACCGGCTGGGTGAGTTCGCCGGGATCGCGGCGGCCGCCTACGGTGACCGGGTGGCCCGCTGGGTGACCATCAACGAACCGGCCACTGTCAGCGCCAACGGCTACATGCTGGGGGTGCACGCCCCCGGCGAATCGCACATGCTCAAGGCCCTCCCCAGCGTCCACCACCAACTGCTGGGCCACGGCCTGGCGCTGCAGGCCCTCCGGGCCGCCAAGGTCACCGGCGGCATTGGCCTCACCAACGTCTACTCGCCGATGGTTCCGGCGTCGGCCAATCCGCTGGACAAGGTCAGCGCCGGCATCATGGACATGGCGCAGAACCGCCTCTACGCCGATCCGGTGCTGCTGGGCAAGTACCCGGACGCCATCCGCGCGGCCACCTTCTTTTCCTCCTTCAGCCCGTCCAAGGAGGACATGGAACTGATTTCGCAGCCCCTGGACTTCTACGGGCTGAATTACTACATGCCCACCCGCGTCGCGGCCGGTCCCGGCGAGGGCACCGTGCCCGAGGGGATGGCCGAGGCGATGGGCAACGACCTGAACGGCGGCGGCGGCGCCACCCCGTTCCACGTCGAAAGCTTCCCGGATACCGAGATCACCGCTTACGGCTGGCCGATCAAGCCGGACTACATGGCCGTGGCCCTGGCCGAGATGGCCGACCGTTACCCGGAGCTGCCCCCGGTCTACATCACCGAGGGCGGGGCCAGTTTCGAGGACCTGGAAATCCACGACGCCGAGGGCCGGCTGATCGTCCCGGACGAGCGCCGGGTCCGTTACCTCGCCGAGCACATCGAGGCGGCCATCGAAGCGACCTCGCCCGGCGGCTCGGCGGAGTCGATCGACCTGCGCGGCTACTACGTGTGGTCGCTGCTGGATAACTTCGAATGGTCGGCCGGCTACAAGCAGCAGTTCGGCCTGCTGCACGTGGACCGGGACACCATGGAGCGGACGCCGAAAGCGTCCTTCCACTGGCTCCGGGAGGTCATGGCGGCCCGGCGC